>DZAT01000041.1 GCA_022736205.1 Thiomicrospira cyclica | reverse complement strand
CTTCTCCTCCGCCAATAATTAGTATTGAGTCGTTTTTTAACGAGTATCCCGAACAGTTTTTTCCTGCTGCGCAGATTGATGTGGTGTATTTCCCCGATGGCGCGGGGTGGCGATCGTTTCGAGGAAAAAAATGAAGGAAACAGCATGAAATCCCTCATCCTCGGCGGTGTTAAATCGGGCAAAAGTCGCTTTGCCGAACGCATAGCAACCGATAGCGGTAACCGCGTAACCTATATCGCAACAGCCCAACCTTGGGACAACGAAATGCGCGAGCGTATCCGTGCGCATCAAACACAACGCCCTAGCCACTGGCACACCGTTGAAGCGCCGATCTATCTCGCTCAGGCTTTACAAAGGCATGATGCCCCCAATCACACACTGCTTGTCGATTGTCTAACGCTATGGATCACCCAATTACTCTGCCACGACAACCCTGCACTATTGGCGCAAGAGCTCAATGCTTTTCAAACCCTATTGCCACACCTGAAAGCAGACATTATCCTTGTCAGCAATGAAACCAATATGGGCATTACGCCCATGGATGCGCTCAGTCGCCGTTTTTGCGATACCGCAGGCAAACTTCACCAAACACTCGCGCCGATGATGGATAGCGTCGTGCTTACCGTCGCTGGCTTACCGCTTTATGTTAAAGGAAAACCACATGAATTGGACTCAGGAATCTTCAGCTACGCTCAATATTAAGTCACAAAAAGCAGCAGAAAGACGACAAGCACAACTAACAAAACCTGCTGGCTCTTTAGGGCGTTTAGAAGACATTGCCATTCGCTTAGCAGCGATGCAAGGCACAGAAACCCCACAGATTAATAAGCCCTATATTGCTGTTTTTGCGGGAGATCATGGCATTGCTGCCGAAGGTGTTTCTGCCTTTCCGCAAGTTGTGACTGGCGAAATGATCCGTAATTTTGCTCGTGGTGGTGCAGCAATTAGCGTTCTCGCCAAAGCACAAGGCGCAACTTTATCGGTTGTAAATTGTGGTACAGCCTACCCCGTCGAGCCTCTCGCGGGTGTACACGATTTTAGCATTGCGGCAGGAACAGCCAATTTTTTACGACAGGCTGCAATGTCAGCTGAACAATGTGCCATTGCACTCGCTATCGGCAAAAAAACAGTTGAAACGGCCATTGAGCAAGGCGCTGATATCTTTATTGCTGGCGAAATGGGTATTGCCAACACCACCAGTGCCACTGCCATTGCTTGTGCTTTACTCGACCTATCAGCAAAAAAAGTTGCAGGAAAAGGAACGGGCATTGACGATAGCCAACTCGCGCATAAAATAGAGGTCATCGAACAAGCATTGATGGCTCATCTCAAAGACCTGACTAGCCCACTTGCTATCTTACAGCATCTTGGTGGCTTTGAAATTGCAGCCATTGTTGGTGCCTACATTGCTTGTGCAAAGCACGGTTTACCGATGATTGTCGACGGGTTTATTTGTTCCGCAGCAGCACTGGTCGCTACCAGACATCACCCAGAAGTCAAAAAATGGATGATCTTTGCTCATGCCAGTGCCGAATCAGGTCATGCAATCATGATGCAAGCGCTTGATGCCAAGCCCCTACTCGATCTAGGCATGCGCCTAGGAGAAGGTAGTGGTGCCGCAACAGCATTAAGCATCATCAAACTCGCTTGCGATCTTCACAACAAGATGGCAACCTTCGCGCAAGCGGGCGTTTCGGATGGCAGCACCGTATGAGATTTATCGAGCGTCCCATCAATAGTCAAGTCAGAGATCATTTAACAGCTCAGTCTATGCCCAGATGGCAGGCAGCCATTGTCGCTCGTCGACTCAACAGCACTGCTGAAGCCGACAAATTGCTTGAAGCAGCCCTTTCAAAACTGATCAACCCTAATCAACTTCCCGATATGAGCAAGGCAGTCACCTTGCTGATCGATGCAATTGCTCAACAAAAACGCATGGTCTGCGTCGTCGATTATGATACCGATGGCATTAGTTCTGGGGCAATTTTACAAGAAGGCTTGAGCGCACTGGGAGCGAATGTGACCGTTATGGTCACTAATCGTCACGAAGATGGTTATGGTTTTTCCGCTGGTGCTTGCGATAAACTACTCGCCCTAAATCCATTGCCCGACCACCTCATTACCGCAGATTTAGGCTCGTCAGACGGTCAACAAATTGAGCGTTTACAAGCAAAATCCGCAGCACGCGGACACCAGATTAAGGTCATTATTACCGACCATCATCATATCAGCGCTACCACACCACCCAAAACAGCCGATGCCTTTATCAATCCGCATCGTACCGATGTCGAGCACGGCTACCATCATCCTATTTGCGGTGCGATGGTGGCATGGAATCTGGTTGCCGCCTTACGCGGAGCGCTTAACAGTGACTATGACGTGCGCCAGTTGCTCGACTTGGCTGCCATTGCCACGGTTGGCGATATGGTCAATCTATCCGACCCCATCAATCGTGCTGTGGTCAAACAAGGATTAGCCTTAATTAACCGCCGACAACGCCCTGCATGGCAATTGCTCGCAGAACAACTGAGCTCAGAAGCCCCCATGCGCGAAGACACCATTGGCTTTCAAATATCGCCGCGCATTAACGCCCTATCGCGCATGGGCGACGATGGTCATACCGCACTAACGTGGCTGACCACACATGATATGCGTGTCGCCCAACAAAGCTGGGTTATCATGAATCAAAATAATGATGATCGCAAAGACGAACAAGCATTATGTGAAAGTCTTGCTTTAGAACAGGCACAACAGCAAATAAACGAAAACCGTTTCATTATTATTTGCCATGTTCCCGAAGCCAGTCATGGCGTTGTCGGATTGGCTGCAGGACGTATTGCCATGAGCACAGGTCGCCCTGCTATTGTCTTTTCCGATACCGATAAAGGTCAAATCACAGGCTCAGCACGTTCCATTTTAGGATATGACATTCGTGATCTACTCGAACGGGCGCAAACCCTAACAGGACTGATGAGTAAATATGGTGGTCATGCTGCCGCAGCAGGACTGACCTTAGCTAAGCGGGACGATCTTGAGCCCTTTAGCCAAGCGCTCAATCAACTGATTGAAGTCGACTTCGCAAACCAAGCCCCCGAAGCAATGATTTACCATGACGGTGAACTCCCCCTTGAGCTGCTACGCCCAAATGGGTTAAGCCAGCTCGAAAAACTCAGTCCTTTTGGACAAGGCTTCGCCCAGCCGAGCTTTGTTGTTCAAGCCCCTGTTAATACAACGAAAACGATGGGTAAAAATGGACAGCATCTTCGCTTAAGTTTAAGCGTTAACAATGAATCTTTGGAAGCTGTGTGGTTTAATGCACCAACGTCCCCCCGTGCAGGAGACAGTCACCGTTTTGTCGTAACGCTAGGCGAAAATCATTTTAGAGGAAAAGTAACATTACAAGCCATGATCTTAGCCTGCGAATAAAATTAAAAATCGCAGCAACAACGCAAGATGGCAGCGCAATAGGTTTTTATGGTGGTGCTTCCGCTGCGACATCAGCAGCACTACTTGCTGGCTCACCTTCTGGTGTTGACAAACGCGTTCGCGGTAAGTTAGGCAGGTAATTCGGTGGCGCTTCTTTCGGAATCGTAATCACCCGAAAAAAGGTTTCATTTGCCGAAATAAAGTGAAGCACTTCACGCGCCTGCGTTTCGATCGCAGCCGTGTGACTTTGTAAATCGATAACGATATTTTTAAGCGCTTCGTTACGCGCTTCGAGCGTGGTTATTTTTGCCTGAGCTAGTGCCAACTCATTTTGCAGACGCAACCACTCACTAATCCCCCCATCGGGCGACCAGAGTCGATACTGCAACCACATTAGAATCAGTACAAAGACAATAAATAGCTTTTTCATGAGCAAAAAACCACTAAAAGCGCGCTAATTTTGTTAAAAATGTACTGAAAAAGCATTTACTTAATGTAAATTTACTTTTTTGCGTGCATTTTCGCCTCATTATCGTCACTTTTATTGCCTTTTTAAGCTAGTCAACAAAAAAGCGGCATTGCTGCCACCTTTTTGCTTAATGTCATTAACGCTTAACTGAACCGAAAGCTGACAAGCCTGGGTAAGTTGCCGCAGCACCTAAAGCTTCTTCGATACGTAACAACTGGTTGTACTTAGCAACACGGTCAGAACGCGACATAGAACCCGTTTTGATCTGACCAACGCCCGTTGCAACCGCTAAATCAGCAATGGTGGTATCTTCTGTTTCACCCGAACGGTGTGACATAACGGCAGTGTAGCCAGCAGCTTTTGCCATGGCAATCGCATCAAAGGTTTCAGTCAATGAACCAATTTGGTTTACTTTAATCAAAATTGAGTTAGCGATACCCTTATCGATACCTTCTTTCAAGATTTTGCTGTTGGTAACAAATAAATCATCACCCACTAACTGAACGCGCGTACCCATACGCTCTGTCATCAGCTTCCAGCCGTCCCAATCTTCTTCAGCCATGCCGTCTTCAATTGAAATAATCGGATATTTGTTAACCCAAGCTTCAAAATAATCAATCATTTCAGAAGATGTCATGCTGCGACCTTCAGATGTCAGCACATATTTTCCATCATGATAGAACTCGCTCGCAGCAGCATCGATAGCGATCATGATATCTTTGCCCGCTTCAAAACCAGCGGCTTTGATCGCTTCCAAAATAACCGTAATCGCTTCTTCATTAGATGATAAGTCTGGTGCAAAACCACCTTCATCACCCACAGCCGTATTTAAGCCCTTATCGTGCAATACTTTCTTTAAAGCATGAAATACTTGCGCGCCATAACGAATCGCTTCTTTGAAAGAAGGAGCGCCAACAGGCACAATCATAAACTCTTGCATATCAACGCTGTTATCCGCATGAGCACCACCATTGATGATGTTCATCATCGGTACAGGCATACGGAAGGTATCTGTTTTAACGTACTCGTATAACGCAACGCCTTTAGATTTTGCTGCAGCATGAGCAACCGCCATAGACACTGCTAAAATCGCGTTAGCGCCTAAGTTTGCTTTGTTCGCATCGCCGTCTAAAGCAATCATTGTCGCGTCAACAGCAGCTTGATTCGTACCGTCAGTACCTACTAACGCATTGGAAATCTTAGTATTGATGTTGTTAACAGCTGTCAAAACACCTTTACCGCCAAAACGATTTTTATCGTTATCGCGCAACTCCAGCGCTTCGCGCTTACCAGTAGACGCACCAGAAGGAACCGCAGCACGACCAAAAGAACCATCGGCTAAGGTCACATCAACTTCTACCGTTGGATTACCACGAGAATCGATGACTTCACGCGCCCAAATACGTTGGATATTGCTCATTAACTTAACTCCTAATCTAAAATTTTATCGTAAAAAAAGCAATGCCTTAGCATTGCTTCATTAATTCATGTTCAATAAACCCAGCTTTTTTGACCAAAGCATCAAGGTCACGCAACACTTCTAAAACGGGTTTTAATCGCCCTAAAGGCCACATATTCGGACCATCGGACAAGGCACAAGCAGGATCTGGATGCGTTTCCATAAAGACCCCTGCAACGCCTGTTGCAACCGCTGCACGCGCCAAAGGCGCAACAAACTCACGCTGCCCGCCCGATGTTGTGCCCTGACCACCTGGTTGTTGTACCGAGTGGGTCGCATCATAAACGACTGGGCAGCCCGTATTGCGCATAATGACGAGCGAACGCATATCGGATACTAAGGTGTTATAACCAAAAGAAACACCACGTTCACAGACCATAATCTGATCGTTACCAGCTTCGCGGCACTTATCAACCACGTTATTCATGTCCCAAGGTGCCATAAACTGCCCTTTTTTGACATTGACAGGCTTACCAGCGCGCGCAACAGCTTGAATAAAGTTAGTCTGACGTGCTAAAAACGCAGGTGTTTGCAACACATCAACAATTTCAGCGACCTCATCAAAAGGCGTATCTTCGTGAACATCCGTTAAAATCGGCACACCGATTTCTCGCTTGACTTTATCTAAAATACGTAGCCCTTCTGCAAGCCCTAAGCCACGAAAGCTACCAGTCGATGAGCGATTAGCTTTATCAAAAGACGACTTGAAAATAAAGTTAATGCCTAATTCTTCGGTCATTTTTTTGAGCGTCTCAGCGGTATTCATCGCCAAGGCTTCATTTTCGATGACGCAAGGACCCGCAATTAAAAAAAACGGCTGGTCGATACCAACGTCAAATCCACAAAGTTTCATGCAATAGCTCCTGACTGAGTAATCGCAGCTTTCACAAAAGCCGTAAATAAAGGATGACCTGCACGTGGTGTCGATGTAAATTCGGGATGGAACTGGCAAGCGAAGAACCAAGGATGAACGCTACTCGGCAATTCAACCGTTTCGACCAAGCCACCCTCTGCCGAGCGACCACCAATAATTAAGCCCGCTTCATTCAAACGTGGAATATAATGATCGTTGACTTCATAACGATGACGATGACGTTCAAACACAATCGCCTTACCGTAAATTGTTTGTGCTAAGCTACCATCTTCGAGAACCGCTGCCTGAGAGCCTAATCGCATCGTGCCGCCCAAATCAACATTTTCATGACGAGCTTGTACTTGACCATCTGGATCAACCCATTCAGTAATCATCGCTACCACAGGATGACGTGATTGTGGACGGAACTCGGTACTGTGTGCTTCAGTTAGTCCTGCCATATGACGCGCTGCTTCGATGACGGCAACCTGCATACCTAAACAAATGCCTAAATAAGGAATTTTGTGCTCGCGTGCATATTGCACCGCTAAAATCTTACCTTCGACACCACGCTCACCAAAACCACCTGGAACTAAAATCGCATCGTGATCTTCGAGCAAATGAAGTCCTTCGGTTTCCAATCGTTCTGAGTCAATATAGGTAATATCAACCTTAGCGCTGCTATGAATGCCAGCATGCAATAAGGCTTCATTCAATGATTTATAGGCTTCAGTCAGTTCCACATACTTGCCCACTAAGGCGATACGAACGCGATATGCAGGATTTTCAATCGCTTTAACAACCGCGTCCCAATCGGACAAGTCGGCTGGCGGCACATCAAGACGCAGTTGATTAACAACGACTTCATCGAATCCTTGATCGTGTAACATGCGAGGAACAGCATAAATACTGGGCGCATCTAGCGAGTTGATCACTGCTTTTTCGCTGACACTGGTAAACAAAGCAATCTTGCGCTTGTCACTATCCGAAATCGGACGGTCAGAACGACACAAAAGCACGTCAGGCTGAATACCAATCGAGCGCAACTGCTGTACAGAATGTTGCGTTGGTTTCGTTTTTAATTCGCCTGCAGTCGCAATGTAAGGTAATAAGGTAAGGTGAACGAATAACGCGTTTTCACGCCCTAACTCTACACCAACCTGACGAATCGCTTCCATAAATGGCAAAGACTCGATATCACCTACCGTACCACCCACTTCGACAATAGCGACATCAACTTCTTGTGCGGCGAGGTAAATACGGCGCTTAATTTCATCTGTGATGTGAGGAATAACTTGAACTGTACCACCTAGGTAGTCACCACGACGTTCTTTGCGAATGACGCTGTCGTAAACTTGACCTGTCGAAAAGCTGTTATTGCGCCCCATTTTACGGTCAATAAAACGCTCGTAGTGACCTAAATCAAGATCGGTTTCTGCACCATCGTCGGTAACAAAAACCTCACCGTGCTGCATAGGACTCATTGTCCCAGGATCAACGTTAATATAAGGATCCATTTTAAGCATGGTGATTTTCAAACCACGAGCAGCTAATGCCGCCCCTAATGAAGCCGCTGCAATGCCCTTACCTAAGGACGAAACCACACCACCCGTTACGAAAATAAACTTAGCCATGAATCCACTTTACCGTTAAACGCATACAAATTCTTTCTATTATAGCAGAAAACAAGCCGTTTCTAATGGGTTTTTATGACAGGAACAATTGGTATGCTGGATTGTCGCATTCAGCCGCAAAAGGATAACCTAACCCCTGTAAAAAGTGTTCAAACGCAACCAACTCTTCTGGTGGCACTTGTATCCCTGCCAGCACAGTCCCTTCAGCCGCACCATGATTGCGATAGTGAAATAAACTAATATTCCACCCTGCTGACATAGATGATAAAAAGGTTAGCAAAGCACCAGGGCGCTCTGGAAACTCAAAACGATAAATTTGTTCGTGCAGCACACCGCCCCCAGCACCACCAACCAAATGACGCAAATGCTGCTTTGCCATTTCATTGTTCGATAAATCAACGGCAGAAAACCCCGCATCAGCTAGGGTTGCTAAGGTTGTTTCTTTTTCTTTTAAACCCTGCTGTAAGCGAATACCAACAAACACTTGTGCCGATTTCGCATCCCGATAGCGATAATTAAATTCCGTAATCGCGCGTCGTTCGCCTAACAGCTGACAAAACTGTAAAAAGCTACCCGGTTTTTCAGGAATCGTCACCGCAAATAAGGCTTCTGTACCTTCGCCTAACTCCGTTCGTTCAGTAATGTAGCTTAATCGATCGAAGTTCATATTAGCACCGCTAACAATCGCAATTAAGTCTTCGTCTTGCCAACCTTGCTGTGCAGCATACTTTTTGAGTCCCGCAACCGATAATGCACCCGCTGCTTCAGCAATCGAACGCGTATCCTCAAAAACATCTTTAATCGCTGCACACATCTCATCGACAGAAACCGTTACCATCGCATCGACGTAATGCTGGGCAACTTGAAAAGGACGCTCGCCCACTTGGGCAACAGCAACGCCATCGGCAAAAATACCGACACTGGGCAAGGTTACGCGCTCACCTGCGGCTAAAGCAGCGGTTAAACAAGCTGCATCATCTGGCTCGACACCGATCACTAAGGTTTCAGGCGCAATTGCTTTAATAACGGCTGCGATACCCGCAATTAATCCACCACCACCAACAGGAACAAAAATCGCTTTTGCAGGCTTGGGATGTTGACGCAACAGCTCCAATGCAACCGTACCTTGTCCAGCAATAACCTCCCAATCATCATATGGATGAATATAAGTGGCACCCGTTTCGGCAACCAATGTTTTAGCATGAGTTGCAGCCTGATCATAACTGTCGCCAAACAAAACCACTTTGCCGCCCAGACGACGAACCGCATCAACCTTAATTGGTGGTGTTGTTTGCGGCATCACAATCGTCGCAACTACGCCTAATCGACCCGCTGCCAAAGCAACACCTTGCGCGTGATTACCAGCAGAGGCAGCAATCACGCCCTTTTCTCTTTCTGCTTGCGTTAAGTGCAACATACGGTTGTAAGCACCACGCAACTTAAACGAAAAAATAGGCTGCAAATCTTCACGCTTAAGTAAAACTCGATTACGTAATCGAGCAGAAAGACGAACCGCACCGCTCAGAGGCGTTTCTTGAGCAACATCATAAACAGGTGCGCGTAGCACCATTTTTAATAATCGTTGTGGCATAACCACTCCATCACAAAATATTGTGCTTAGTTTATCAGTTAAGCGTTACATCTAACAGGGTGCGTCAATTTGTCGCATGTTCAAACGTCACAACACGCGATAAAATTCGAACATTATTATGTTAATTGGAGTCATACATGAACCCCTTACCTCAAAAAAACCTTTACGTAGCAATTGCCTTTATTTTAAGTCACAGTGCTGTTGCAGCGACTGAAACGCTCAATGAAGTGCTTGTCAATGATACAAATTATCCTTTTGCCATAGATAGCAAAAAAAGTGAAACATTAACAACAACAGCCAAACAAGAAGGCGGCGATATTTTGCGCAATATTCTTGGTGTTGATGGTTCTCGTATGGGCGGACATGGCATTGACCCTAGCATTCGTGGTCAAAGCCAAACGCAGCTTAATGTTATCCTAGATGATGCTTACCTACATGGCGGATGCCCTAACCGTATGGATCCACCAACGTCATTTGCTAACATCGAAAGCTATGATAGTGTCCGTGTGATTCAGGGCGTTGAAACCTTGCAATATGGTACAGGTGGAACGGGCGGTACAATTTTATTCGAGCGTGGTTTACCTGAAATGGGCACACATGGTCGCATCGAAGCAGGCGCTGGTGATAATGGTTATAAACAGTCAACAACCGTTGAAGCATCTCAGCGTGGTGAGCAAGGCTACGTGCGTGCGTTTGCCATCAATAAAGATGGCAGTAATTACAAAGACGGTAACGGTAATACCGTCAAATCCAGCTTCAGCACCGAACATCATGGTGTGATTGCTGGTGCAACGCCAAAAGCAGGTGAGCGCATTGAGTTAAGTGCTGAAAAAATTGTGACACATAACGCCTTATTCCAAGGTTCTAGTATGGATGCGCCTTACGATGAAATGAATATTGTGCGTGCAAAATATCATAGCAGTAATGGTTTTGGGTTTGTAGACGGCATTAAGGCTGACTTATCGTATGCTGCTGATGAACATTTGATGGACAACTACTCACTACGCACCAATCCTAATGCTGTAGCAATGTGGCGAGCATCTCCAACAACATCTAACACCTTATCAGGAAAGCTAGCGTTAACCAGTAAACTTTCTGCAAACACTAGTGTAGATTATGGTTTAAACTTACAAAATGTTAACCGTAAAGCCAGCTTAATTAACAGCACCAATACGAGTACTTTTTCCTATAACTGGCCGAATGTTAGCACAGATCGCATTGGTTTCTTTGCTGAAGCAGAACATAAACTTGATGCTGTCAGTCGTTTCAAAGGTGGTTTGCGCTTCGATAAGATTAGTGCACAAGCAGATGACATGAACCGTGTTGCACCCGGAACTTTAGCAGCGCTGTCTGAAACGGCTGCTGAAATGTACAGCAAAGTATACGGCTACACAGGTGATGGCAAAGTTAATGAGGATCATGTCAGTGCTTTAGCACGATATGAGTTAGATTTATCTAAAGACTTAACATGGTTTACTGGCGTTAGTCGCACCATGCGTACAGCAGATGAAACAGAACGTTTCATGGCCAATGGCAACGCGTTAAATCCTAGTGGCACTTTCAACACAGCTGGCAGTAACGCATGGGTGGGTAACCCTAATTTATTACCCGAAAAACACATTCAACTAGATGCAGGATTGAATAAGCAAACCAATAACTATGGCTGGCGCACAACAATTTTTTATGATGCTGTTCAGGACTATATTTTGCGAGACAGGATTGCCGTCACCAATGGTAATATAACAACTTATCGTAACGTTAATGCGACCCTTTATGGCGCACAGTTAGAAGGCTTTACTAACCTTAGTTTTGCCACTCTGGCGGGCGGGCTAAGTTACGTTAACAGCCATAACGACAGTGATGGTCGCAACATTGCCCAAACACCACCCTTGTCTGGATTTGTCTCGATGAATAAACAAATCAATGACATTGGTCTAGGTGCACGCTTCCGCTTCCAACAGCAACAAACCGCCATTGATACACTCAGCGGTTTAGATAAAGCAGAAACACCTGCATGGTCAGTGCTTGATCTATACGGCAGCTACAAAATTAATAAGTCTGTTAAACTATTAGCAGGTATTGATAACGTGTTTGATCATGCCTATTATCAACACGTTGGTCGTGTCGATAACACAACAGGCGCAACCTATAACGTCTACGAGCCAGGTCGTGCCGCTTGGTTAAAAATGACAGCTAATTTCTAACGTAAAGGTTATCATGAAAAAAACTTACTTTATTTCTACCGCAGCCATCGCCACCCTTGGGGTGGCTTTGCTGTTTTGGCAACCTTGGCAAAGCCCTCAAAGTCATGCCTTGCTGGTCACCAGTCAAGCCCCAACGGGTGGCGACTTTACCCTAGAAGGCGAGCATGGAAAAACCAGCCTACACGACTATGCGGGTAACATTGTTTTGCTTTATTTTGGTTATACCACCTGTCCCGATATTTGCCCAACGAACTTAAGCAACCTATCGAGTGCAATGCGTCAACTGACTGATGGTGAGCGTGCCAAGGTTCAGGTTCTGATGATTAGCGTCGATCCAGAGCGTGACACTATTGAGAAGCTAAATACCTATTTGCCCTACTTTCACCCCTCGTTTAAGGGGTTGGTTGGCACACCAGAACAAACGGCAGAAATCGCCAAACGTTACGGTGCTGTTTATCAAAAAGCGGCTATTGGTGAAGGCGCATTAGGCTATGCGGTTGATCATTCAGCTTTCACCTATTTAATTAATCAACAAGGTCAACTGGTTGCACAGCTACCTCATGCGACCACAGGCGATGAATTTGTATCGGCTATTCGTTCACAGCTCACTTTAAAATAACACGAGGAAATAGAATGATGACTCGCTCACTGTTAACAAGCCTGCTACTGGCTTCTAGTTTATCTGCGTTTGCTGCCGTCACAGACAAGGTTCTTGTTAGCGACGGCTATGTACGAGAGGTTCCACCAGGTCAAATGGTTTCAGCGGCTTTTATGACGCTACATAATGAGGATATGGATGATCATAAAATCATTAGCGCCAGCAGTCCAGCAGCTAAAACCGTTGAGTTGCACACCCATACGCACGAAAACGGCATGATGAAAATGCGTCAAGTACCCAATATCAACATCCCAGCGGGTGGTGACGCACTGCTTAAACCCGGTGGCTTGCATATTATGTTAATTGGTCTCACACAAGAACTCAAAAAGGACGTTCCTGTATATGTCACCATCAAATATGAAGATGGCAGTGAAAAAGCACTCAGCCTACCCGTTAAAGGCATGATGCCAAATGCAATGACAGCACATTAAAGCTTAGCGGCTTCACTTTTTTTGTTATGATATGGGCGCAATAGTGATTGCGCCTTTTTTAATGGAAGTGTTTGAATGAAATTTGTTGAATATCAAGATGTCTCTCGCAATCGCATTCGCAATTCCGAGTCAGACAAAGTGTTAGTTAATGCCAACTGGCACCGCTTTCCGTGCGCGATTGCACCGCGTGCGATTGTCGACAATTGGCAAATGACGAACGATGCCATTCACATTGACGATATGCAATCCCTGCAAAACCAATATCAAGCCGATCTGATTATTATTGGCTACGAAAGTGAGCCAAAATGGGATACAAGCTGGCTAAAGCTGCAAGCACAGATGCATCAACTTGGCATGGGTATTGAACAAATGCATCGTGATGCCGCTATTCGCACCTTTAATGTGCTGACGACGGAAGAGCGCCCCGTTTGGCTGGTACTGCTCTAGTTGGCAAGCCTAGTGGCTCAAGTTTCTCTGCCGACAAACCAAACTGAGCACTCATATCAATCGTTTCTACTTGTAAGGTATCATCTTCAGCCGCGCCAAGCATTGGGTTACGCCTTAGCCACACCACAGTGTTGTCTGCAAAAGGCTGTTGTGTTATCAACCAAGCATTGTGCTTGTGAAGCACACGCTTATCCACCTGACAAGTTGATGCCACATCATCTAAGGTTTGTCCTTTAGGGGCAATATAAAAACCATGTGGCTGACAGGGCACTTCAACCCATCGATCCACCCTTACTTGCTGACAACCCGCTAACAATACCGCACACCCTACAACCGACCAAACAGTAACCCGCATCACGCTTATTTTCATGTTATCTTTTTTCTTTAACCATTTAAAATCAATTTGTTGTTTTCATGATTTGCCAAACAACCACACCAACTACGCTTAAGGCAACAAACGTCCACCCTAAAGCATCCGAATACTTTTCCATAATGGGCAAAGCACGCACACCACCATATTTCATAATCGCTGCGACCAAATAAAAGCGTTTTGCTCGTCCAATAAACGCAATGACAATAAATGGCAATAACGCCATATCCATTGCCCCAGCCGTGATAGTGAACAGTTTAAACGGAATGGGGGTAAATGAACCAATTAACACCGCCCAAATACCATACTCTGCAAAAAAGTCTTTCGCTTTCAAATAGGTTTCCTGATATCCCCATTGATCGAAGTAAGGCAGCAATAAATCAATGGCTAAATAACCAATCAGATAACCTAGCAAACTACCCACAACGGCCGTCCATGTTGTGAGCCAAGCCAAACGCCATGCATCCTCAGGACGCGCCAAGGTCATCGGAATTAACAACACATCGGGAGGAATTGGAAAAAATGCCGCCTCAGTACAACTGACACCACCCAAATAATACTTAGCATTAGGCTTTTCTGCCCAATTCATCGTTGCTTTCAATAATCCAGAAAATAAATTCATATCCTATCCTGTTCAATCAGCGGAACAAATAACACATCGCCCAGCGAGTGTCGCAACAATCCGTGAGGCGTTTTATCAATCACAACTAACTCTTGCGATGTGCCACCAATGGGCATAATCAATCGTCCTCCCATCGCTAATTGCGCAATCAAGGATTCGGGAACAACTTCGGGCGCAGCCGCAGATAAAATCGCATCATACTTACCCGCTTTCGCCCATCCCAATTCGGTTGGCTCACAACGATAATGAACATTGCTTAAACTCAGCGTCATTAAAATGCGTTTAGCGCGTTGTTGCAACTCACAAATTCGTTCAGTCGTCCACAAATGAGGCACCAACTGCGCCAAAATGGCTGTTTGATAACCCGATCCTGTGCCAATTTCGAGCACTTTTTTAGGCTGACGCAGCAACAACGCTTGGGTCATGGTGGCAACCACTGCGGGTTGAGAAATCGTTTGCCCAAAACCAATGGGCAGTGCTGTGTCTTCGTAAGCACGCGATGCTAGGGCTTCATCAACAAAACAATGCCGTGGCGTTGCCCGCATCGCCGTAATCACCCGCTGATCTTCCAGTCCCGCCTCGATTTGCCGTGCAACCATCCGATCTCGCATGCGTTGCGACGTTAGCCCAATGCCTTGCAAACGCTCGAAAGCTGTATTCGGATAAATAACCTTAGTGCGCATTTAATGAGTTGACACTAACCAGTTTTGAATCTCTGCTCTTTGCGCATAATGGGTCAAGTCAACAGAAATGGGCGTCATGGCAACCTTATTGTTCGAGATAGCATGGAAGTCTGTTCCCTCGCCCGCATCCGCACTCGCACCTGCAGGACCAATCCAATAAATCGTTTTACCGCGAGGATCTTTCATTTTCGCCATCGACTCTGCACGATGGCGAGACCCCAAACGCGTCACTTCACGTCCTTGCAACTGATCGTAGGGCACATCGGGAACATTGACATTCAATAAAGTGTCCTTCGGTAGCGGCATTTTATTCAATCTTACCAACAGGTCTAAAATAACTTGGGCAGCAGTATCGTAATGAGTATCGCCATTAAGCGAAACAGAAATGGCCGGATAGCCCATAAAACGACCTTCCATTGCGGCTGCAACCGTACCTGAATAGATAACGTCATCACCCATATTCGCACCTTCATTGATACCCGAAATCACCAGATCAATCGGGGTTTCAATTAAGCCCGTTAAGGCTAAATGGACACAATCCGTTGGCGTTCCAGTAACAAAAAAGATATCGTCTTCAACTTGATCCTTATGAACCCGCAACGGATTTTGTAGCGTCAGAGAATTAGACGCAGCAGAACGGTTACGCTCGGGCGCAACCACTGTAACCTTAGCCACTTCAGGATGTGCTTTCAGACTCTGGTATAATGTGCGCAAACCAGGAGCAAGATAACCATCGTCATTGGATAACAGTATGTGCACAAAAACACCTCACCTATAAAAATAGCCTTAATTATACCCGATAGGAAGCCTCTAAAAACGTTGCATTACTTGTTTTTAGAACTACCCAGTTTGTTTTTTAGAGATGCCTCAACTCATGAACAAGATGTCAGAAAAAGTAGATACCAACTTTCAACAAGCCATGCAGGGCGTGAAACGCTTAACGGGCATCAATCGTACCCCGATTGTCAAACAAACCCTCTTTATGCGTCACAAGGCAAATCGTCACAAATCGGCTAGCACACAAGATATCAACCTTGCCCCTTGGGAGCAACTTAATAGCGCCGATCGCGTGCGAGCCCACTGCACCGTATCTTTTCAACACAACTCGGTAACGACTAAACAACTAACACGCTTACGACGCGGCGACTTTTCAACACCCTGCGTCATCGACTTGCATGGACTAACCGAGGCTAAAGCAGAAGCGCAATTAACACAATGGCTATTAAGATGCCGTCATAAAAGTCCGCGTTATGCGCTGATTATTCATGGCAAAGGACTGGGTAGTACCACCGATGACCCTGTGCTCAAAAACTTTGTTAACTGGTGGCTGCGTAATCAACCACGCATTTTAGCCTTTAGTTCTGCCTTACCTGCCGATGGCGGTACAGGGGCTGTTTATGCCTTACTTGCAGGTGTTTCATGATTATCTTATTACGCCACGGCAAAACCGAACATAACGATGGTTTTTACGGCAGTACCGACAGTCAACTTACCAATGACGGCTTGCAAGCCATGCACCAAGCCTGTGAAGCGCTGAGCATAGATGCGATTGTGACATCACCATTAGCGCGCTGCCATCAGTTTGCTCAGCAGTTAGGCGAGCAATGTCACTGCCCTGTTTTTGTTTTACCACCTATTCGTGAATATCATTTTGGTGATTGGGAAGGTGTTAGCATCGCTCAATTGTGGCAAACCAATCCACAAGACTTAGAAGCGCTGTGGACGGACATTAACCAATTCACACCGCCCAACGCCGAATCTTTTGCCACATTTAGCGCACGTCTGCAACAAGGCATCGAAAACATCATCACTTGGCAACAAGACTATCAGCGCTTACTGGTGGTAACCCATGCAGGCGTTATTCGTGCCCTACGCTTAATGGCAGGACAAACAACCGCTGATCAATGGCTCACCTACCCCGTCGATAACGCCAGCCTACATCTTTTTCATCCACACACTTTCACGGTCGAACCCTTTATCCCAACTGAGCGCATTTAGCGATCTTCGTTTATAATGTCTATCTTTTAGTATCTTGTTGGAGCAATCATATGGCAAAAATGGCCAGCGCACGTCACATTTTAGTAGACTCAGAAGCAAAGTGTAATGAAATCAAAGCACAAATCGAAGCTGGTGATGACTTTGGCTTTATGGCACAAGAACACTCAACCTGCCCATCGGGTCGTAATGGTGGTGAGTTAGGTTCATTCCGTCCAGGAGCGATGGTTCCTGAGTTTGATAAAGTCGTATTCAGTGCACCTGTTGGCGTGGTTCAAGGTCCTGTTAAAACACAGTTTGGCTACCACTTGTTAGAAGTGACTGAGCGTTCAGAATAAGAGGAATCCTCTAAAAACGACGCTTCGCTCGTTTTTTCTGACTTGTATTGAAAAGGGCTGATTTTCAGCCCTTTTTTCAGTCAACTCAACAATGAATCGCAAAAAACCTGTGCGATATGAATGCCGTTTTTATTCGTTAAATCAGATACCTGTTGCTGACAGCTTGTACCCGATGTTACCAACAGCGCATTTTCTGGCATCGCATTAAGCGCAGGAATAATGCCTTGATTGGCAATTTTGACCGATAGCGTTGGCTGTTCATAACCAAAACTACCTGCCATACCACA
>DZAT01000102.1 GCA_022736205.1 Thiomicrospira cyclica | reverse complement strand
CGGATTGAGAAAAAATAAGCGAAGTGAAAATTAGCTATGTCATTCCGAATCGAAAAAGACAGCATGGGTGAAGTCAAAGTCCCCAGCAATGCCCTCTACAGTGCACAAACGCAGCGTGCTATCGACAACTTTCCAATCAGTTTTCAGCCACTGCCAAGCGTGCTCATTCAAGCCATTGCTGCCATTAAACACGCAGCTGCTACCAGTAACGAACAACTTGGCGCATTAGATCGCGACAAAGCCGATGCCATTCGTGCCGCCGCCAACGAAGTAATCGCTGGGCAACACCTCGACCAATTCCCGATTGATGTGTTTCAAACAGGTTCTGGCACCAGCAGTAATATGAACGTCAACGAAGTCTTAGCGACACGCGCAGCGCAACTATCGGGTATTAAGATTCATCCGAACGATCACGTCAATATGGCACAAAGCTCTAACGATACCTTCCCTAGTGCCATTCACGTCGCTTGCGTGCGTCAAATCGAAACTGCGTTACTACCTGCTTTAACCCATTTACACGCCAGCATTAAGGCGCGTGCTGTCGAATGCGATGACATCGTGAAAACAGGACGCACGCACTTAATGGATGCTATGCCGGTGCGTTTAGGACAAGAGTTTTCGGGTTGGGCGCAGCAAATCGCTAACGGCATCGACCGCATTCACAGCGCACTGCCGCGTTTACGTCAGTTGGCACAAGGTGGCACAGCCGTGGGCACTGGGGTTAATGCCGACCAGCGTTTTGGCAGCATGGTTGCCAACGCCTTAACAGCGTTGTTACAAACCGAGTTTACGAGTGCGCCCAATAAGTTTGAAGCCTTATCGAGTTTAGATAGCGTCGTCGAATTATCAGGTCAATTAAAAACCCTAGCGGTTAGTTTGATGAAAATCGCCAACGATTTGCGCTGGATGAACTCTGGTCCGCTCGCGGGTTTAGCAGAAATCAGCCTACCCGATTTGCAACCAGGCAGTTCGATTATGCCGGGCAAAATTAACCCCGTCATGCCAGAGGCAATGGCAATGGTTTGTGCTCAAGTCATCGGCAACGATGCCGCCATTAGCATTGGTGGACAATCGGGCAGCTTTCAACTTAATGTCATGCTACCGATGATGGCACGTAATGCCCTCGAAAGCATTCAGCTGTTAGCCAACACCAGCCGACTGTTGGCAGATAAAGCCATTGTTGGCTTTACCGTCAATACCAAACAACTCGATAAAGCCTTATTGGTCAACCCCATTTTAGTAACTGCACTGAATAGCCGCGTCGGCTACGAACAAGGTGCTGCTATTGCCAAAGAAGCCTACAAAACAGGCGAACCCATTTTAGAAGTCGCCGCACGTCTAACCGACATCAGTCGTGAAGAGCTGGCTATCTTATTAAATCCAAAACAATTAACTGGAGTATAACATTATGTCTGTTGCTAACTTAACCGCCGCACAATTCGAAGAAACCCTCGCTAACCATGAAATCATCGTCATCGATTTTTGGGCGGCTTGGTGTGGTCCTTGCAAATCTTTTGCGCCGACTTTCGAAAAAGCTGCAGAACGTCATCCAGAAGTCGCCTTTGCTAAAGTCAACGTCGATGAAGAACAGGAACTCGCTGGCATGTTCCAAGTGCGTTCTATTCCTACCCTTGCATTCATGCGCGAAGGTATTGTGATTTACTCTCAAGCAGGTGCATTACAAGGCTCAGAGCTAGATGAAATCATCGGCAAAGTAAAAGCCTTAGATATGGTTCAAGTTCATGCAGACATGGCAGCGCAACAGGCAAGCTAATTGAATTAAAGCAGGGGAATGTAAGATGAAACCCGACGACTTCAAAGCCATTCCCCCATTCGATCAACTCAGTGATGAGCAACGCCAACGCATCAGTACCAGTGTCGATATTGTTTATTTGGCGCAAGGGCAAACGCGTCTTATTAATAGTTTGCACGAAGACAATCGCTATCTGCTGATTCCCTTTAAGGGACGTGGTCAGTGGCAAACGTCCGATACCGAAACCGACGTGATTCATGCGCTTGAAGTAGCGGGCGCGTTAGTATTACTCGATGGCGGCGAAGGCACATTTACGGCGTTAGATGAAGTGCTGGCTTATCGATTACCCGCCATAATTTTTAATCAACTCTGCCAAGAAAGCCCCAATTTTAAAGCACACTGGACAGCCAGTTTACAAGATAAACGTCAAGCATTAAACGAACAAAATCAAACCAACAACCTCAGCGACTTTATGATGGCGCACACCCGCGACGCGTGGCTATGCCCTATCCTAACCTTAACAGCAGACACGCCTTTAAGAACTGCCGCCGCTGCGCTACGAAAAGCCGAATGCACTGCGGCACTCGTTGAGTTAGCGAATGCGCAACACGCCATTATCACCAGTAACGATTTGCTTTATGCATTTACCGACTACGAGCCAAATCAGCACCCCTGTGTTGGCGACATTGCAACACCCAACCCGATTGCCATTGATGCTAACGATTACTTGTTTAATGCCCTCTTGGCAATGACCGAGCACAATATCAATCACTTACTAGTGACACAGGCACAACAGCCAATTGGTATTTTGCAACAAAAAACCTTACTAGGCGTATTCGCTAACCAATCCGTACTTATTGCCCAACAAATTGAGCGCGCCAAATCAATTAACGAGTTACTTAAAACCAATGATACCCTAACCTTACTCATCCGCACCCTTCACAACAAGGGCGTGAAACCTCGTCTGATCAGCGAATTGGTGAGCACCCTCAATCGTCGCCTATTGCGCAAAGTCACCGCCCTAACCTTACCGACAACAAAAACACCCAACTTTGCCATGTTGATTTTAGGTTCTGAAGGCAGACAAGAACAAATTCTACGCACCGACCAAGATAATGCGTTAATTTGGGCAGACGATACCCCTAGCGACACCATGCAGCACTGGTCAGAAGCCATTCATGATGCCCTCGCACAACTCGGCTTTCCCGACTGCCCTGGCAACATCATGGTAACCAATCCGCTATGGCGACAACCACTCGAATCACTGATTAGTACGGCTCGCGACTGGATTAACCATCCTACGCCAGAAGGTATGATGACGCTGTCCATTCTATTAGATGCCGATACTGCTGCAGGCAATAACCAACTCACTGACTCCCTGTTGAACCGTGTGCGTAGTAAAATCAATGAGAATCGCCAATTCCTAGCCCATTTTGCAAAAAGTGCGCTGCAATTCGAAACGCCCTTAGGGTTTTTCTCTCACTTTATCACCGAAAAGCAGGATGAGCGTCGTCTACTCGACCTTAAAAAAGGGGGGATTTTCCCGATTGTGCATGGTGTGCGTGTACTTGCCTGTGAGCAACAGATTAACACGAAAACCACTCATCAACGCTTACAGGCACTAGGCAAAACGAAACTGATGGAAGCTAACTTTGCCAGCGAACTCAGTGAAGCACTCGACTTTATGCAGCAACTGCGACTGAATAGCCAGCTCAACGCCCTAAGCATGGAAGAAAGCATCCATAATCGCATTGAACCTGACGAACTCAATCACCTGCAACGCGATATGCTCAAAGATGCATTTAAGCTGGTCGATCAGTTCAAGTCTCTGCTTAGCCATCACTACAAACTACATTTGATAACATGATGTTTGCTGCACTTTACCGAGCATGGCAAAAGCGGCAGCTCAAAGACCCAAGCTACCAATTTTTATTCGAGCCACCAATACGCGCTGGTGTGGTTAGCATCGACTGTGAAACTACTGGATTAAATCCGAAAAAAGACGACATTATCACCCTTGCAGCCATTCGTATTATTGGCAATGACATTCTCACCAGCGAAAGCATGCACCTCACCCTGCGTCCCAATCAACCCATTAATGGCGCAGCCATCACCATTCATCGGTTACGCAATTGCGATGTAGCGCATGGTTTAGAACCAATGGAGGCAATTAAACAGTTTTTGGCCTTTATTGGCAGTAGCCCTTTGCTCGGCTATTATTTAGAATTTGATGTGGCGCTCATTAATCGCATTGTTAAGCCATTACTCGGTATTAACTTACCGAATCAACAAATTGAATTATCAGCAATTTATCATGATGCTGTTATCGGCTTAATTCCTCAACATCATATCGATTTACGTTTTGAAACCATTCGCAAAAAACTCGACATCCCCGACCTCGGCGCACACGATGCCTTTGCTGATGCCCTGATGGTCGCCATTGCTTACATTAAACTTAACAAGTCATAACAGAAATAGCGCAGTAGGTTTCTAAAACCGTAGCGAGCTGACTAGATTGCTAGGCGCAAGACTCGCAGACGCAAGGCACCTACATCAGTAGGTAACGCAGCGCGAGAATCGCAGCAACAACGCAAGATGGCAGCGCAGTAGGTTTTATTCGAGAAGCATCGTCAACT
>DZAT01000005.1:3976-51995 GCA_022736205.1 Thiomicrospira cyclica | reverse complement strand
GCACTATTAGAATCGGAGCAGATTTAGTGGAAACAACCGCGAAAAACGAATACCCGTATTTCATTGTTATCATTACGATGAAACAACGTCATGAGTTACGTCAAAATGGCACCGAAACCCACACCAGAAAGGAACGGGCTATGGCTTTATTACAGAAGATGCGTGATTTGAACGGAATGTGATTGCTCTAAGGTAAATATGCATTGTTTATTTAGGCTTTCTATTTTTATTCGGAGGAAAAAAGAATGAAACAGGTTTTGATAATCAGTCTATTATTGGGTTTGTCGGCTTGCAGCACCGAAGCATGGCGCGTTAGCACCCAAGAATCTGCTAAAAATGACTGTTTAAAGGCACCAATCGGTGAGCAACAACGCTGTTTAGATAAGCTTAAAGAAACCCCACGTTAAATGGGTTATGGAAAAGTGTAACGACGCTCTTGCGCTAACCAAGGATCAACTTTTGGAGCAGGCGCAGGAGATGGTTTAGCTGCCACTCTTTTAACGGTTTTTACCGCAACAGGCTTTGACGCTACTATGACAGGAGCGGGTGTTTCAGCCGCTTTGATTGCTTTTTGCTGTTCAATAGCTTGTGCAGCTGCTTTTTCTGCTGCTTCTTTTTCTTTTTGTGATTTAATTAGGGCATCAGACTGAGCACGGATGGCTGCTTCTTGTTCGTTAGCAATTTTCTCGATGTCTTTTAGTTCTGGGATGATGTCCGAGTTGCCATCGGCAATCGCCACGCCTTGCCAGCTCAGACACAATCCGACGAATAATACTCCAATAGCCCGTTTCATTTCTTACACTCCGCGTGAATGTTGGTTGGCGGCGACCAGCGCCCAGTCTTCTTGATTGTTATTGCTAACAAAATCCATGCCAAGAGTTGTGTAATGTTCGATTAATGGTGCTGCTTGTTCCTTCAGAATCCCCGACATGACCAATGTTCCTGTCGGTTTAAGTAAGCGTAAAAACTCAGGCGCAAGCAGCTTAAGCGGATTAAACAAAATGTTGGCAATGATAATATCTGCTTTAACATCGGGCATTTGCTCTGGCAAGTAAAGTTCCAAAGCAACGCCGTTGCGTTCGGCATTTTGCTCCGATGCACGCAATGCTTGAGGGTCGATGTCGGTACCAATGACGCGTGCAGCGCCTAATTTTGCCGCTGCACAGGCTAAAATGCCAGAGCCGCAACCAAAATCAATCACCGTTTTTCCTGTTAAGTTAGTGTCCGACAACCATGTTAGGCACAAGGCCGTCGTTGGATGACCGCCCGTGCCGAAAGCAAGTCCTGGATCGAGTAATAAGTTTATGCCATTGGTATCAGGTGGCGTATGCCAGCTTGGCACAACCCATAAGCGCTCACCAAAACGGACGGGGACAAATTGATCCATCCATTCGCGTACCCAATCTTTGTCTTCTAGTGGGTCGATTTTGACAGGGTACTGATCGAGCTGTGGCCAGCGTGATTTGAGTTGTGTCAGTAGTGCGTTCGTGTCACGACTGGCTTCGAATAGCCCCATCACGCGCGTATCGGGCCAAATGGGTGTTGTGCCAATCGGAGGCTCGAAAATAGGCGTATCAGCAGCATCTCCTAGGGTTACTGCTAGACTGCCAATCGCTTCGAGTGCATCCGATAGCCCTTCAGCGTATTTTTTGGGTACGTCTGTATAGACTTGAATCCAAGACAATTAATGTATTCCCAACTTTTTCTCGAGATAATGAATGTTTGCACCGCCCTTGCGGAAGCCTTCATCCATCATAATTTCGCGTTGTAAGCCAATATTAGTCTTGATACCTTCGATGACCATTTCCGATAAACCACCTTGCATACGTGCAATGGCACTTTCTCGGGTATCGCCATGCACAATCAGCTTACCAATCATCGAGTCATAGTTAGGCGGAACCACATAACCGCCATAAATATGCGAATCCCACCGCGTGCCGATGCCACCAGGAACATGAGCGCGAGTGATTTTACCAGGGCTTGGCATAAAATTATGACTAGGGTCTTCGGCATTAATACGGCATTCAATCGCATGACCGCGCAGGGTAATGTCTGCTTGCGTGAAAGGAAGCGGAATGCCTGCAGCAATTTGAATTTGCGTACGAACTAAGTCGATACCAGTAACCATTTCGGTGACAGGGTGTTCAACCTGAATGCGGGTATTCATTTCGATAAAATAGAATTGTCCTTTTTCGTATAAAAATTCGAACGTACCAGCGCCACGATAATTCATGGTGAGACAGGCATTAACACATTGTGCACCAATAAAGTCACGTTCTGCTTGTGTGATACCTGGTGCTGGTGCTTCTTCAACCACTTTTTGGTGGCGACGCTGCATCGAACAGTCACGTTCACCCAAATGCACCGCATTGCCTTGACCATCGGCTAATACTTGTACTTCGATGTGACGTGGGGTTTGTAAGAATTTTTCCATGTACACTTCAGGGTTGTTGAAGGCAACACCCGCTTCAGTTTGAGTGAGCACAATAGATGTTTGTAACTCTTCTTTGCTGTGCACCACGCGCATGCCGCGTCCACCGCCGCCGCCTGCCGCTTTAACAATAATCGGATAACCAATGTGTTCAGCAATCGCATAGTTTTCGTCGTCGTTAGCAATGAGTGGCTTGCCAGAACCAGGCACGGTTGGCACGCCTGCTTTAACCATTGCTTGAATGGCCGAGACTTTATCACCCATCAAACGAATAGAATCGGCACGTGGGCCGATGAAAATAAAGCCACAAGCTTCGACACGTTCAGCAAAGTCAGCGTTTTCCGATAAAAATCCATAGCCAGGATGAATGGCATCAGCGCCTGTGATCTCGGCTGCCGATAAAATCGCGGTCGGACTTAAATAGCTTTTGGGTGAGGCAGCAGGACCGATACAAACTGATTCATCAGCCAAAGCAACGTGCTTGAGGCTACGGTCGGCTTCTGAATAGGCTGCAACCGTGCGAATACCTAATTCACGACAGGCACGCAGGATGCGTAAAGCAATTTCGCCACGGTTGGCGATGAGCAATTTTTGAATCATAAACAAGTACCTCTAAAACCCCTGTAAGATAAGGGTAGGGGGTCTGGGGGAAGGGTTGCTCTTCTTAGCAGTCAGTCGCTGAGTTAATACCCTTCTACCAGCCAAAAATAGTATTAGGAAATCGCTTAGATTTTCCCCTTAACCGACAATGAACAGTGGTTGACCATATTCCACAGGATCGCCATTTTCAACCAATATTTTAACAATGGTTCCGCTAACATCTGATTTAATGGGGTTCATGATTTTCATCGCTTCGATAATACACAGCGTGTCACCTTCTTTAATACTTTGACCAACCATGACAAAGTTTTTGGTGTTTGGTGCAGGAGCCGCATAAAAACTGCCGACCATTGGCGATTTGATTTCGATGCCAGCTGGTTGCGCTTCGACAGTTGCAGCAGCAACTGCAGCGGCGGCCACAGGAGCGGCCGCTACGGGTGTGGCAGGTGCAGCTTGCATCATTGGCGCTTGCATCATTACGCCACCTTCGATAGGGTGTGCACGAGTAATACGCAGTGTCACTTCGTCGTTATTAAACTCAACTTCAGCTACTTGATACTTGTCTGCCAATTCGAAAAGTTTACGGATATCCTGCATGTCCATGTTGTGTCTCTCTTTTAGTTTAGATGTGTTAGTTGTCTAGATAATCTAGCGCTGCCTGTAGCGCGAGCGCATAACCAATCGGTCCTAATCCAACAATGGTACCCACTGCCAAATCAGAAAAATAAGAATGATGACGGAAAGCTTCCCGCTTGTGTACATTTGAAAGGTGCACTTCGATAAAGGGGATAGCAACACCTGCCAGCGCATCGCGTAACGCAATGCTGGTATGGGTAAAAGCAGCGGGATTGATGATGATAAAATCAATTTCGTCTTCGGGGGCCGCATGAACACGCTCAATTAACGCACTTTCAGAGTTGCTTTGAAAATGAAACAAACGCACTTCAAAATCGTCTGCCAGCATTTCCAGCTCTTCGGTTATTTCTGCTAACGTACGTTTGCCATAATGACCAGGTTCACGTTTTCCTAACAAATTAATATTAGGGCCGTTGAGTACTAAAATATTTGCCATGTTATTCCATCACGTCAGGAAACCTCTAAAAACCTCACTTCGCTTGTTTTTAGACTTTTCAAGTTTGTTTTTGCCTGAATGAAGAGGGTTTATGTCATTTTTAACATGCCCTTCCTTCAGACCTCCTACCCATTGGGTTTTTAGAGTTGCTCATTAGTTATATGTGGATTATAGCCCAAAACCCATTGCGCTGCCATTTTGCTGTGTTGCTGCGCTCTGGTCTTTACTTAGCTAATGCCTTGTCTAATTGCGCTGCAAAGGGTTGCGCTTTCATAAAGCCCACCACACGTAAGTTGCGTTGCTCTTGTCCGTTGCCATTAAAAAATAAAATGGCAGGGGGGCCAACAAGACCGAAGCGTTTTAATACGGCTTGTTGTTCTGCTGTGTTAGCCGTCATATCCACTTGTAACAACACCATGTTATTTAAGCGCTGTGTAACGGCTTGATCCGAAAAGGTGAAGCTTTCCATTTCCTTACAAGACACACACCAGTCGGCATAAAAGTCGAGCATGACGGGTTTTCCTTGGTTCTTAGCTTCGCTCAGTGCGGTCTCTAGATCAGTAATGCCGCTAACGTTACGAAAGTTAGTATGCGCTACGGCACTGGTGCTTGTTGTGCTGTTACCAGATGCTAAGTGTGCCAAAGGGTTTAATACACTATTGCCGCCAGAAGCAACAGCAATCAGCAGAAACAGCCCCCAAGTTAATAGGATTAGCCCTAAGGTTTTGCCGAGTTTTTGCCATCCTGTTGTTGCAGCTTCTAATGCGCCCAGATAAATGGCAGAAGCAATTGCTAATATAGCCCATAATAATAAGCTAATGGCATCGGGTAAAATACGCGATAGCATCCAAATCGCAACCGCTAGGAGAGATACACCGAATACCGCTTTAACGTTATCCATCCAACCACCTGCACGTGGCATATATTTACCAGCTGCTGTACCGATGAGTAATAGTGGAACGCCCATGCCCATACTTAGGGCAAAGAGTGCAGCACCGCCGAGTAGTGCATCGCCTGTCTGACCGATATAAATCAACGCACCTGCTAAAGGCGGCGCAACACAAGGCCCGACGATGAGTGCTGAGAGCAAACCCATAATCGCCACACCCGTTAGCGTACCGCCCTGTTGTTTGTTCGACACGTCGGCTAGTTTGGCTTGAACACTGGCAGGCAATTGTAGCTCATAAAAACCGAACATCGACAATGCAAGCAAAACAAAGATGGCACTAAAGCTGATAAGAATCCAAGGGTTCTGGAAAGCAGCTTGTAAATTAGCGCCAAATAAACCAGCCAACACGCCCGCTGCTGTATATGTTAGCGCCATTGCCAATACATAAACCAATGATAGGGTAAACGCGCGACGCGTGGTTAAGCCTGCACCTTGACCCACAATAATCGACGATAGAATGGGAATCATTGGGAAAACGCACGGCGTAAATGCCAGCAATAACCCGATACCAAAAAAGAACGCAATCGCCACCCAGGTATTACCACCAGAAAGCATATTGGTGATTTGATCGGTCTCCGATACTGTTGCATTGGCGGCGGTATCGACTGTGGGAGCGACGGGTGTACTAACCGTCGCTTCTTTTGTTTCTGGGGTTGATACCGTCGCGACTTGTTTCGCTTGAGATAAGAAATCAGAAACTGCGTTATTGGTTGCGCTATTGCCTAGGGTTGCCGTCGATAGGTTGATGGTTTTCTTTTGTGGTGGGTAACACAACCCTGCAGCAGCACAGCCTTGATATTTAACGATGACTTCAAAGTCACCCTGACCGCTAACAGGCACATCAATATTAAAATCATGCTTATAAATATAAACATCACCAAAGTTAGGATCGTTTTTTAAGATGGCAGCGGGCAATATGGGTTTTCCTAGCTGAACATTGCCCGATTTAACAACAAAACTGATGCGTTCTTGATACAGATAATAGTGTTCGGCAACTTTAAATTTTGCGCTTAAGTTTTGCCCATCTTTCATGCTCACGT
Organism: Thiomicrospira cyclica; assembly: GCA_022736205.1. Lineage (GTDB taxonomy): Bacteria > Pseudomonadota > Gammaproteobacteria > Thiomicrospirales > Thiomicrospiraceae. The sequence continues at coordinate 45,903 of DZAT01000005.1, read as the reverse complement.
TAACCGAAAAGGCAATATCAGGGTCTAAAAAATCTTCTTCTGCCGAGGCAGACAACAGCATTAAGCTGCTCCAGATAGCAAGGATAAGAATAAGTAGCGGCTTCATGATGTGTCTCTTAGTAGGTTTTGGTATTATGTGTTCATTATTACGTGATTATGCGGTTAGCTTAGGAGTTTTGCAACCATCATGAGATTATCATTCGGTTGGATTTTTATTGCCTTTTTAATGGATTTGTTTAGTCTGTTTTTTTTAGCTGACGCGATGGGGGCATGGTGGACGCTGCTTTGGGTGATGTCGGCAATGATCTTAGGTGTTTTGGTGATTTTAGATGCGGGTGATACATTGCGCAGTTTGGGTGGTATTTTTGCCACACCAAGCGAGCGCATGGCGGCAATCAAAGAAACCCCATGGATGTTGTTGGTGGGGCTTTTGTTGTTTATTCCTGGTGTGATCAGCGACTTTTTAGCGATTTTACTCTGGTTGCCCGTATTACGTACGAAAGTATTGCGCCCTAAACCTAGTGTCGGCGCAAATGCTTCGCAATCGCATGCATCAGGCGCTCAAACGCAAGGATCGCATATGCAAGAAACGGTAATTATTGAGGGTGAGTACATCGAAAAGCCAACAGGAAACCTGCCACCGCATCATTAATGTGGTAATTGCCAATCAATTGAAGACTTGCCGTGTGCCAATAAGTCTTCATTGATGGCAGAAAAAGGCTTGCTACCGAAAAAACCACGATAAGCAGACAAAGGTGAAGGGTGAACCCCGCTGATGATGGTGTGCTTATTGTGATCAATCATGACCCCTTTCTTTTGTGCATAACTGCCCCATAGCACAAAAACCAAGTGATCATGGTGCTCGTTGAGCGCCTTAATGACGGCATCGGTAAACACCTCCCACCCCTTGCCTTGATGACTATTCGCTGCGCCTGCTTCGACAGTGAGTACCGCATTGAGCAGTAACACGCCTTGCTCTGCCCAGGGTACTAAGTAGCCCGTATGCGAATTGTCGACACCACAATCATCAAGTAGCTCTTTGTTGATGTTGAGTAACGACTTTGGTAATGGTTTTACATTGGGTTGCACCGAAAAACACAACCCATGCGCATGCCCCACCGTCGGGTAGGGATCTTGACCCAAAATTACCACCTTAACGTCGTTAAAAGGGGTGCTATCGAAAGCAGAAAACCAGTTGATGCTGTCTGGCAAAATTCGCTTACCTGCCGCTTTTTCTTGGCGAAAGAACGCTTTAAGTTGCTGCATGTAAGGTTGTTCAAACTCGGTTTTTAGTTGTGCCAACCAGCTCGATTCTAAAAATTTCGCTTCGCTCATTTTTATAACTTCTATTTTTTAGTTGGTGGAAGGGTATTAAGTAAAGTTGACCATGCGCTTAAAATGCCAACCCTTCCCCCAAAACCCCCCATCCCTTTTCTTATGGCGATAAGCGTTCACGTTGCCAATTCCCGCTTTCTAAGCGGTAAACGAGGCGATCGTGCAAGCGATTGGGGCGACCTTGCCAAAATTCGAAGCGGGTGGGTGCTAAACGATAACCACCCCAGTTGGCAGGACGAGGTATGGGTTGGTTAATGAATTGCGTCGCGATGTGTGCGAACGCATTTTCTAGTAGACTTCTGTCTGCAATGACATGTCCTTGACGCGATGCGCATGCTGCCAATTGACTATCGCGTGGGCGAGAACCAAAATAATGATCTGATTCTTGATCCGATATTTTATGAATGACACCTTCGACGCGTATTTGGCGCTCTAAGGCAGGCCAAAAAAAAGTACAAGCAGCCTTAGGATTTTGCATCAGTTCTTGCCCTTTAGCGCTGTCGTAATTGGTATAAAACACAAGACCGTGATCTAAGCCTTTCAACAGTACCACTCGTGCATGTGGCTGACCCTGCGCATCAGCGGTCGCAATGGTCATGGCTGTTGGTTCTAATAATGCGTTTTGAATGGCATCACTCATCCAATTCTGTAATGATAACAAGGGATTGTTGTCCAGTTTTGACCAGTCTAATGCATCACGCTGATACTGAATACGGATATCTGCTAATTCTCGATTTGGCATTGCTAAACTTCCTTTGTCTTGACGCTAAAAAGATAGATAATTATGTTACACTCACGCAATGGTTAACAATACCCTTTTTTCTAAGAAACTGTCATTTTATTTTGCCCTTATTGGGCTTTTTGTGTTGTATCAACACACAGCGCTTGCAGGTCAGACCTATCGTTTTGGTGTCACGAATGTCGAAACAGTGATGACCACAGCAGCGCAATGGAATCCTATTTTAGCTTGGCTCGAACAACGCACGGGTATCCGCTTAACCCTGCAGATGGGAATGAATGCAGAAGACACTCAAGCGCGATTAATGCGCGGTGAGTACGATTTTTTTCTGGGTTATCCTTTGCTACAGGATGCGGTTCGTGAGCCGTTAGGGTTTCGGGTGTTATTAAAATCAAAAAATGTCAGTAATCGCTCCGCCATTGTGGTTCAGGCTAAGAGTCGCTATCGCAGCTTAAGCGATCTTAAAGAGGCGAAGCTATGGGTGACGCATGAAAGTGCTTTTATTGCGCACACTCTGCCGATGGCTGCACTTTCAGGTGCTGCCGTTAAGGTGCGTTTGCAGTCGGTGAGTAATCAAGAGTCGCTGGTAATGGCATTCAAAATGGGGCAAATTCCAGCAGCAGCACTCAATCTGGGCATGTTTGAACGAGCGATGGCAGGTCATTCAGAAGACTATCGTATTTTGTGGTCGTCTGCCGATTTACCCTCTTTACCCATTGGTGTACAAAACTCGGTTCCTTTGGGGGTTGCAGAGCGTGTACAGGCGGCTTTAATAGAAATGGTAAACGATGAGGCAGGGCAGAAAATTTTGCAGTCACTCAATCGACGTATGGGCGCAAAACTATCGGGTTGGCAGGTTGCAACGGACGCAGAGTATCAGTTTGCGATAGCGGGTTATCGGCAACTTGAGCGTGGAAAATTAGCCTGCGATGATTAGGGAATCACGATGAGTTTAAAACAACGCCTTTATTTTATGTTGTTGGCAGTGATGCTTTTTGCCATCACTGTTGGCCTTGTGTCGCTTACCCTTTTAGCCAACAAACAGGCTAAAAATGATGCACAGCAGCGCTTACTAGACACTGCCGAATTGATTGTTCAAGACATTGTTTTCGCCAATATTACCGATGATTTGGCACGATTAGACCAGCGTTTGCACATTTATGTGCAGCAACAGTTTTTAAAAGAGGCGCGTTGGAACAGCCCCAACGGTGCTTCTTTGATTGCGCAGGCGCAATCATCATCAATGGCACCCGAATGGTTTGAGCAGCTTAGTCGGTTTCAGCCGCAAGTGTTACGACAAGAGGTGGTTTGGTTTGCTAAGGATTATGGCGAACTGATTTTAACCAGTGATATTTCTGTGAGCGTGAATCAGCTTTGGTCATTGCTTCAGCATTGGTTGTGGATTATGTTGGGGTTGTTGTTTACCGTGGTTTTAACCATTGAAGCTTTGGTTCAGCCCAGTATTCGTCAGGTTCAGCGCCTGACTGATGAAGCCGTTCGCTTAGGAGAAGGTAAGCTGGATGAACCGATTCCCGTTGAAGGTTATGCTGAATTTGCAACGCTGTCTCAGGCGATGGAGGACATGCGAGCGATTTTTTTAAACAGTGTTTCACGTCAGCGACTTCAGCGTGAGCAACTTAAAAACATAGGTATTGAAAATGAGCAACGCCATCGTTGGTTGAAAAGTTTGTTGGACAGTATGCGTGTGGCAGTCTTGTTAGAAGACCCCGAACGTCGCGTTGTTTTTGCCAATCAATTATATTGCAACTTTTTTCGCATTGCCATTGATCCAATCGCCCTAAAAAATCATTCTGGCGCACAGTTAGAGCTACAGACTAAGTTACTTTTTGCTGATCCTGTCGCGTTTATATCACAAAGTGATTTATTGATTTCTGCCCGAAAACCTGTGACTAATCAATTGTTTTATATGCAAGATGGTCGCTGGTTGGCGCGTGATTTTATTCCAGTTATGGATGATATCGGGCGTGTGAAAGGACATTTTTGGATGTATCAAGATGTAACAGATATTTATGGTTTACGCCAAGCCTTGTCAGATGAGCGCGATTTGGCACAAGTAACCTTGTCCTCTATTGGTGATGGGGTCATTACCACCGACCTACATGGGTTAGTAACGTTTATTAATGCCGAGGCAACACGCGTGACGGGGTGGGATATAACGCAAGCAAAAGGCTTGCCGATTGTTACGGTGTTTAAAGCGAAAGCCGAAGAAGGTGACGGATCTTGGCTCGATCCTGTATCTCGTGTGCTGGCAACGGGCGAGAAAGTCGAGTTGTCGAGCCATACGTTACTCTACCATCAAACAGAGGACAAACAAACACCGATAGAAGATTCGGTTGCGCCTATTTTAGACCGACTGGGGCGTGTTATTGGCACGGTGTTGGTATTTCATGATGTGTCCGATAAATATGCGCTCGAGCAATCCTTGCGTTGGCAAGCGACGCATGATGCATTAACGCAGCTGATTGGACGGCAAGAGTTTGAACGATTGTTGCATCAGGCACAAGAAAGACAAGGCGATTACGCACTCATTTATCTCGATCTGGATCAATTTAAGCTGGTAAATGATACTGCTGGTCATTTGGCAGGTGACGAACTATTGCGTCAGGTAACTGATTTATTCAAATCGAACGTCAGCGATGTGCATGTTTTGGCCAGAATGGGTGGCGACGAGTTCGCCGTATTGATTAAGGGTGATGTGGATGAAGCCATGCGTGTGGCAGAAGGCTTGCGCTTGGCATTGGCTGCTTTGCGTTACCAGTATTTAGGGCGCGTTTATCAAATTAGCGTGAGCATTGGCGTGGTTCCCGATATTGGTGCTCAGCCTGATATGCATATGCTGATGGCGATGGCAGATGCTGCTTGTTATGCGGCTAAAAATGCGGGGCGTAATCAGGTATGGTTGTATCAAGATACCGATACTTATCTTGTCAGTCAGCAAGCAGAAATGACGTTGGTGAGTGACTTGCACGATGCTTTAGCAAAAGATCGTTTCGAATTGCATGCGCAAAAGCTCATTCCGCTGCAAAGCAGTGGAACAGAGCGTGGATTGCATTGCGAGGTCTTGATTCGATTGCGCGATGTCGAGGGCAATTTGGTGTCACCTGCTGTGTTCATTCCAGCTGCCGAAAATTATGGGTTAATTTACAAAATTGATCGTTGGGTGATTGAACAGACATTAAAGCTATTGGGCAGTGATGCCGATATATTAGCGAAAGTGTCCGTTTGTTCGATCAATTTGTCTGGGCAATCCTTTGCACAGTCCGACTTAGTTGGTTTTATTACCAACTGCATGCACCAGTATGGTGTGCCTGGGCACAAGCTTTGCTTTGAAGTGACAGAAACGGCAGCTGTGTCGCAATTATCTCAGGTGGCTGATTTTATTCGGGCGATGCGTGAGTTGGGATGTCAGTTTGCTTTAGATGATTTTGGTTCGGGACAGTCTTCGTTTCGTTATTTAAAGCATTTACCTGTCAATTATTTAAAGATAGATGGCAGCTTTGTGCAAGATATGTTACAAGACAAGATGAATGAAGCATTGGTTCGGGGTATGTATGAAATTGCGCATTCGTTGGGCATGCAAACGGTTGCAGAGTTTGTCGAAACAGCAGAAGTTGCCAATAGCTTACGCGATATCGGAGTGGATTATGCGCAAGGCTGGCATTTTCATCGTGCGCAGCCCTTGCAGCGCTTATTGCAGCCATTAACCGAACAATCCGCATAAACAAGTGAAAAAAATCAAAGAATAGGGGTGTTTCATGAGACGAAATGAGCCAGTTACGCAGGTCGAATATCACCTTGCCGCAGATGCCTTATTGGTCACGCGAACCGATTTGTCGGGCAATATCGTTTATTTAAACGAAGCCTTTATCGAAGCAAGTGGTTTCGATCAAGAAGAGTTGATGGGGCAGCCGCACAATATCATGCGCCACCCCGATGTGCCCGAACAGGTGTTTGAAGACTTATGGAACACGCTAGAGTCTGGTTTGCCTTGGACACAAGTGGTGAAAAACCGTCGTAAAGATGGTGCGCATTATTGGGTAGAGGCGCAAGTTGTGCCTTATATGCGTGATGGTGAACACGTTGGCTACATGTCAATTCGCCGTGCAATAACAGCTGAAAAGATTGCAGAAACTGAAAAGGTTTATGTTGCCATTGCCCAAAAGCGTGCGCGTCTCAGTCAGGGACGTGTTGCCAATATGTTTTCACGTTTCAATCCCCTCGAAAATATAAACCCGTCTGCGGGCATGTCGATGATGGTGGTGTTCTTTTCTATCCCAGCGCTGCTTAATACGTTTGGTGTCCAGCTAGATGATATGTGGGTTCAGATTAGTGCTGTTCTTTTGCCCATTTTTGTTTATTTTGGTGCTGAGTTTGCACAACATCGTTTAAATCGTTTAGATAAAATTTTAGCAAGCATTGCGGGCGGAGAGTTTCGTAATGCTGTGCCTTTGTACGGAACGAACATTTTGAACCAGTTGGCCGCACGCGTATCCATCATGCAAACGCGATTAGCTGTGGCGCAAGATGAAACCAACACCGTGATGTCGAGTGTGCAACGTATTCAGTCGGCATTCGAATCCTCGCCATCGCCTATGTTTGTGGTTGATCAATTCGATACGATTTTATTTGCCAACAAAGCGATGCGCGACTTTTTACAGTTACGTCAAGAGCGTATTCGTCAATCGAATCGCCAGTTCGATCCCGATAATTTGATTAACACAACCATTGATAAAGTCTTACCGTTGTTCGATAAAATTGTCAAAAAAGCACGCACCCAAGAACGTCAAATGTCGACCATTCGTTTTGGTGGTCGCGATTTAGTGGTTCGTGCCAGTGCTATTCGTGATGGGGTGGGGCGTATTTTAGGTGTGGTCATCGAATGGACGGATATCACAGAGGAATTGACCATGCAGCGTGCGATCGAGTCGATTGTTGAGGGCGCGCAACGTGGCTATTTAGATCATCGCTTAGATGTGGGTGGTGCTGAAGGCTTCTATAAAAACTTTGCTGAACGTTTTAACGCGATGATTGATAGCCTAGGCGAAGCAATGGGGCGTGTTAATGGCATTGTCATGGGGGCAACAGAGGGACACTTAGGTCGCAATATGGAGGGCAGTTATGCGGGGCAACTGGGCGGTTTACAATCAGCGCTCAACACAGCTTTTGGTAACCTTGGTAGTATTATGGTCGAAGTGCAAAGCCTGATGCAGCGGGTATCTACCATTGTGGGGCAGCTAAAAGATGCCTCGGGAGAAATGTCCGATCAAGCACAACAGCAAGCAGCAGCTTTACAGCAAACCAATAGCACCATGCAAGAAATTACCAGCGGTCTGAGTGAAGTCGATAACGAAATTAAGTTGGCACAGGATGTGGTAGTGCGTACCGCTCTGAATGCCGAACAAGTTAAAGATGCCATGAACCGCAGCATTGATGCGATGGATAATGTGCAACAGAACAGCGGTAAAATTGAAGAAATTGTGAGTCTGATTGAAGGCATCGCTTTCCAAACCAACTTATTGGCACTCAATGCAGCGGTAGAAGCGGCACGTGCAGGTGAACATGGTCGCGGCTTTGCTGTGGTTGCCAGCGAAGTGCGTGGTTTGGCGCAGAAATCGGCAGATGCCGCACAGGTCATCAAAACATTGATTGAAACGACCGCAGAGGATATTCGTACCACCAGCGAACTGGTGACCAATACTAATAGCCGTCTAACCACGATGGTCGATGGCGTGCTGGGCATTAAAGGCTATCTGTCTAAAGTGGTTGCTGTCTCGTCTCGTCAAAATCGGGCAGTTGTAGAAGTGTCTAAAGCGATGGATAGTATCGACGCCACGACACAGCAAGCGGCAGCGCATAGCGAAGAGTTGGCGGCAACGTCCGAATTGTTGCGCGAAACGACGGACTCTTTGGCTGAATCGGTTAATATTTTTAAAGTTGATGCCAAACAGCTGAATATGACGCACACGGTTGCTAATGGTGACTTTAGCGTTGCTCGTGCGCGTCGGTCACAACGTGTCTGGATTGCCAAAGCCACCAACCTGCTGACATCGGGCAAAAAAAATCAAGACATGACGCTACTACTCGATGAAGATGCAACCGATTTGGCGGCATGGATGCGTGAGCATAAAATGCGTTTTGCACTTTATCCAGAATATAAAGCGGTCGAAGATTTACGGGTAAAAATGCATCAATTGGCTGCTGAAATTATTGATATTTTAAATCATGGTGTCGATTCATATGCCATGGAACAAGAAGTTAAGCGTCTTACTCAGACATCTTCTGAGTTGATTGTGGCATTATCGACGCTAGAAATGGCGGCATCTGCGCATTAAGGTGGTGTTCATGTTTATTTGGCAGGTCGATAATATCAAATGCGGTGGTTGCGCGAAGCGCATTGTGCAAAAGTTGCAATCGCTTGCGCAGGTCGAGCAGGTTAGGGTTGATGTTGCATTGGGCCAAGTGAGCTTTGAAGCAAGCGACGGACAGCAAGAACAGGTAGCAGATATGCTCAGGTCTTTAGGCTATCCGCGATCGGGAACAACTTCTGGGTTGTCGAGTGTTAGTGCCGATGTACGCTCTGTCATGTCTTGTGCCATAGGACGGCTTCAATCTGATGTAGCGTCGTCATAACCTCTTGTCTTAGATGGCACAGTCGTTGCTTTACTCAAGTATCTGTGATTTTAGTCGTTAACTATTACAGTCATTATTAGGCAAATGTTATTATGTGGTTAAAACCAATTGGTCTGTTGATCCTGATCGGTGCGATTGTGGGTGGTTTTGCCATCATGCACGGTCCTTTGGGTGAGTTGTGGCATCCTTCTGAGTTGATCGTTATTTTGGGGGCAAGTCTTGCAGCCTTTTTCTTGGCTGCTCCCATTCCTGTTGTAACGCGTACTTTCGTTATGTCGCTGCGTTATTTTCAGGGCGATAAGGCGAATATTAAGGTTTACTTCGAATTGCTTGGCTTATTGGAAGAACTGTTCAAGTTATCGCGTGCTCAGGGTGTTTTGGCGCTCGATAAGCATGTCTCTGACCCCCTGTCAAGTAACGTTTTTTCGCGTTATCCTGCTGTGTTAAAACACAAAGAGTTGCGCGAATTTGTCGCTGAATGTTTTGCATATGTGCTCATGAATCCACCTAAGGGGCACGAGTTAAATCAAATGGCCGATAAACGCATTTCGATTTGGTTTCGTTCGGCTTCAGAAGTTCCTAAAATTGTTGGTAAAGTGGGCGATTGGTTACCTGGCTTTGGTATTATGGCAGCGATTATGGGGGTTATTTTGACAATGACCACTGTCGGAGGCCCTGTCGAGATTACCGCCAAGTTCATCGGTGCAGCCTTAACGGGTACTTTTTATGGTATTTTGTTTGCTTTCGCGGTGCTCGGTCCTTTTACGCATGCGATGGAAGTGATGTTGCGTCAGGATAAAATGTTACTTGAAATGGCTGCTGCTGCTATTGGTGCTTATTCGGATGGTGTATCGCCTAATCTCGCGATTGAGATTGGTCGTCAGCGCGTACCGCCAGAGTATCGCGACAAACTTCCGAATAAAGACCGTTAAGAGGCGCTAAATAATGAGTTCCCACGATGATGACGATGATGAAGGTGGTGGTGCGCATGGCGGCTCGTGGAAGATTGCCCTAGCCGATTTAATGACGGTTCTCATGGTTTTTTTCTTGGTCATGTGGATGTCAGCGATTATGGATCCAGCAGACAGACAATCTTTAGCAGATAGTTTTAAGTCATTCGAAGGCAATAAAGGGGGTGCTGCGCAAAGTAGCCCAATGCCAGAGGTTAAAGGCGATGTTTTGCTCAATCCGTTAGAGTTAAAACCACTGACGAAACCAGAAATTGAAAACATGATTCAAGGCTTAGATGCGTCGGTAGAGGAAACGCCCGAGTTTTTTATCGTTACGTTGCGCTCCGATAAGGCTTTCGAAAGCGGACGTGCCAGTTTGCAAGAAAATGCAAAGGCAAAATTAGAAACGGTTGCCGAAAAGTTTGCAGGTCATCGTAACCGTTTGACCATCACGGGACATACTGACAATATACCTATTCGCAATGTCTCTTTTCCTTCTAACTGGGAGCTATCTTCGGCAAGGGCTTCTTCGGTTGCGCGTTTATTTGAAGATTTTGGGGTCGATAAGCAATTTATGACTGTTGCGGGGCGTGCTGATGCAGAAGGTATTTCTGCTAATGATACGAATATCGGACGAGCGCAAAATCGTCGGGTAGTGATTAGTGTCGAGAAGAAAGAAGTACCGCTACCCGAGCCTATAAAACCTGCAACTAAGGCTGCAACGAAAACGACAGTGAAACCAGAGAAAATTAATCAGTAGTTTTCTCGCGTCTTGCCCGACACACAGGGCAATCTGCATCTTGCGTTAGCTTGAATTTACGTTGTGTCATGGTCAAGCCATCGAACAACAACACCTCGCCAATTAAGCTTGCCTTACCTAATAACACTTTAATTGTTTCTAAGGCTTGCATTACCCCTAATGTGCCGACCAGTGGTGCGACGATGCCCTGTGCATCGCAGGTTTCGCCACCTTGATTGGCTTGTGGGTCGAAACAGAGGTAGCAGGGGGCGTTCGGGTCTCGTCCATCAAAGACGCTTAATTGTCCTTCCCAGCGAATCGCTGCTGCCGATACCAACGGCTTTTGGGCTTGCATGGCGGCTTCGTTAATCGCTGTGCGCGAAAAGCCGTTGTCGGTGCAGTCGACAACCACATCGGCCTGCTGACAGAGTGTTAGTAACTGTTCGGGCGATAAAAAGGCATTGATGGCATTGATCTGAATATGCGGATTGACTTCGTGTAGTGTCGCTTTAGCGGAATCGACTTTTGCTAAGCCAACGGTTGCTTGTCTGTGCACAATCTGGCGCTGCAAGTTGCTTTCTTCCACCACATCAAAATCGACGAGGGTGAGTGTGCCAATGCCCGCTGCTGCTAAATACAAGCTGGCAGGCGAACCGAGTCCGCCCATGCCAATCATCAGTACACGGCTATTAACAAGGGTTTCTTGTCCCTCTAAGCCAATTTGTGATAAACGAATCTGGCGGTCGTAGCGAGCTTTTAGGGTATCGTTAAGCATGAGTATGATTCCATTGTCCAAGCGTTATTCTGTCATTATTGCCATAATCGCGGTGGGTAGCAACCTGATTAAAGCGCGCTTGAGTAAACAGCGCGCGCACCGCTGCACCTTGATTATAACCGTGTTCTATTAGCAGCCAACCATTGTCGACTAACCAGTCGGGGGCTTGCTGACAGAGCAAACGAATGGCATCGAGTCCATCCTTGCCACTACTCAATGCCTGAGCAGGCTCGAAGGGCAAGCTGCTTTGGCTTAAATGCACATCGTCGTTTTCGATATACGGCGGATTGCTGACAATGATATCGAACTGCTGCGTCGGTAAGTCACTAAACCAATCGCTTAAATAAAAACGAATGGCAGGCAGCTTATGAGCGCAAGCATTATCTTTCGCTACGGTTAATGCGGCAGAACTGCTATCGAGGGCGCTGACAAGTGCCTTTGGTCGTTGGCTAGCAATCGCAATCGCAATCGCGCCAGAGCCTGTTCCCATATCTAATATACGCAAAGGAGTTGATTCGGGGATTAAGTCGAGTGCAGCATCGACCAGTAATTCTGTGTCTTGACGCGGAATGAGCACATCAGGTGAAACCGATAATGTCAGTCCGTAAAACGCTGCGTCTCCCAGAATATAGGCGATGGGTTCGCCTGTCAGGCGGCGCGTTAGCCATGTCGTGAGTTGTGCGTGTTGCGCTGCGCTCAGCTCTGTTTCTGGGTGGCTGCGTAGATAGGTACGGTTAACACCCAGTGCGCGTTGCAGTAATAACTCGGCTTCGAGTTTTGCTTCTTCTGGGGGGAGCTGTTGTGTTAGCCATGCAAGGGTTTCGTCGATACGAACGGCAACGCTAGCCATAACGTGCTCCTTTTCTACAAGTGGTGGCAAGTGTAGCATTCGCCGTAAAAGTAGACAATAAAAAAACCGCCCGAAGGCGGTTCTTAACAACACAATATGCGTGTTACAAATTAGAATTTGTAGCGAACAGACATTGTGTAGCTCATTTGAGAGTGGCTAGTGGTGTTGTTGCCCATTCCTGTTGCTACTGTTGTTGTAACTTCAGGAGCATAAACGACAGCACCGTCTAGGCTAACAGCTTTAGTTAAGTTATAGCCACCTCCAACAGAGAAGTGGCTTTCTGTTGTTGCAGGGAAGAAAATATTGTTAAACATGTTGATTGCACCGCCACCTGGTAAAGTGGCATCTTGTGCTTTAATTGGATTGTCTGCTTTATTATAACCAACGCCTAACCAGTACCCTGGTTGTGTATATTTTAAACCTAACGCGATTACGTTTTGATCTTGCCAGCCAAAGTCTTTGTAACCCTTAGCTTCGCCCCAACGTACTTGCTTTAAGTCGCCCGTTAACATGATGTTGCCCATGGTATAAGCAGCACCCACTTTAATCTCAGCAGGTTGTTCTAAATTGTCTGTAATACCGCTTAGTCCAAAGCCAGTAAAGTTTGCGGCAGCACCAGTAGAAGAGTTTAGTTGGTTTTTATATTTCATGTTAATTGCAGAAGTGTACGCCGCACCAACCGTAAACTGCTTAGACAGGTCATAGTAACCACCTAAAGTAAAGCCATATCCTAAATCAGAAGCTGTTCCTGAACCAAACTTAGATAGCCCCATGCCTAGACCAGTCGGGTCATAGTTAACATCCAAAGCGCCGTATTGCAAAATCGGTGAAAAGCCGATACCCGCATTGGCTGTATTGTAGGCGATTGTTGGAACAATACGCATAATTTGTAGTTGGCTTTGTGCTTTGAATAAACCTCTTGTCATATCAGTTGCTCCAGCAGGGTAGCCAGAATAATCAACGCCCATACCAGATGTGCCAAACATACCGATGCCGAAACTCAAGCTTTCGTTGATACGACTAGATATGGCAACACTTGGAATGACAAAAGTATCTGCAGAACTGTTTTGTTTATCACCACCAGTGCCGCCATCGTTACTGACACTTGGCTTAAATAAAGTACCACCAAAACCAACGATAGTGCCTTCACCTTTACCAATCATGGCTGGATTAATAATCACGTTTGCAGCGCCAAAGTAAGCGGCTGTACCTGTGCCGCCCAATGCTGATGACACAGCACTCACGCCAGTCATATTGGTTCCGTTAGTAGCAAACGCAGCTGGTGCGATGAGTAATGTTGCGATGGCAGTAGCCAAAATGTGGTTAGTTGTCTTCATGAGGATCCTCATTATATTTTAATTAAAAGTTGGAACGATAAACCCCGTTCGTATTAACAGGGCTTAAAGTAAAGTGTGGTTTTAGAACTCGCCCTTAGCGCCTTTTTCTAACATTTCCCACATGGTATTACGCACTTCCATCACTGGACCTTTCAATTCAGCTGGCATCTTACGACCCATCTTAATCGCCATATCCATGTTCATGGTGTAAATCCATAAACCATCAGCTTGTTCGACGATGTTGACACGGCAAGGTAAGAAACCAGCCATAGCAGGAGAGAAGTCAGTCATTTTACGTGCTGTTTCTGGATTGCAGAAAGACATAACATGAATCACGCCAGACTTAATGCCACGTGCTTTAAGTTCTTCAGATAGTGGTAATTCACCAACGTTTTTGATGTTGCGGTTAGTAGCAACACCATTGATCGCGTCTTTAACGTCTTCTAGCTTGACACCATCTTTAACTTTTACTTTCCACATGGTTGCTTCAGCGATATCGCCTTCAGCTTCTGTCCACTTATCCCAGATTTCCATGAATGTGCTGCCAGCACCTTCCTCTAAGTTGCCAATGGCATGCATTGTGCCACAGCCGCTCAATGTTGCTACGCCCGCTGCTAATACAGCACCTTTTAAGAAAGTCATTGCTTTCATGTTTTTTTGCTCCAAATGGTTTCATTAACTTAACGTATAACAGAATACGCTTATTTGTTTAAAATCTAAAACTGATTTTTCTTGTTGGTCAATAATATTTACTAATGTCTAATATTAGAAAGTACTTATAAGTTGCGTCATTCCCGCGAAAGCGGGAATCTACTCCTTTGATTTCATGGATCCCCGCCTACGCGAGGATGACAAAAAGCGTAGTTTTTAAAGCTTACTTTATATTTTGAATCCTAATGCTGTTGCCCAAATGATGGTTTGTGGCAATAACCCCGTCGTATTGAGTTGTTGTTGCGTCCATTCACGACGTTCAGGATAATTGCGACGATAGTCTTCGAACGCTTGTGCACGCTGTTCGGTTGGCGTGTTGCGTAAAACGACATCGTCTTGATTAAAGTTATAGGCTTGCTGCAGTAATTGAGCAAGTTGCTGTTGAGCACTGGTGTTGTCATTCCCGCGCAGGCGGGAATCTATGTCATCGTTGGTTGGGTAGATTACCGCCTGCGCGGGAATGACGGTTTCTGGATTTTTCGACTTGCCCAGCCATTGTGCCAGCGCATCAGCAGCCATGCTGCCACCGCGATATTTTGCATCCCAAGCGTGCCCCGCGATGTGAGGGGTAGCAAGTAGACTGGCATCGAGTAAAGGTTCGCTGATATGGGGTTCGTTGTGCCAGCAGTCGGTAATGAGGGTTAAGTCTGTGCGTGTTAGCAAAGCGTTTTCATCGACAATGTCGCCGCGTGCGGCATTAATAAAGAGCGCATTTGTGCTGATGTTGTCGATGTTGTGTCGATTGATTAAGTGATAGCTTGGGTATGCGCCAGTGTGTGTTAACGGTGTATGCAGGGTGATGATGTCGGCTTGTTGCAAGCAATGATTCAATGATGTTTGATTAAAGTCGATTTCCTTTTCATGACGAAAGGGGTCGTTTAACAATAGGTTAATGCCGAGCACGCGAGCCAGTTTTTCGACTTGTTTGCCGACATGACCAACACCAATAATCGCAAGCGTTAATGTCTGAAACGTGCGTTGCTGTGTCACAGCATAGCTCACAACTTGACTGATAACATATTCGGCAACTGAGCGTGCATTACAACCTTGTGCCGAATAAAATGTCACGCCATGACGCGCACAAGCATCCTGATCGACATGATCTAGCCCGACAACGGTGCTGCCAATAAAGCGAATACGCGGATTATTTGCCAGTAGTTGTTCTGTAATGTTCGTGCGCGAACGAATAATCAAAGCATCCGCTTGATGTGCATTCATCGAAATGTCACGCCCAGGTACTATAATAGGCGTGCCGTAGGGTGAAAATAGCGACTCTGCTCCGACAACGGCATCATCTATGACAATATTAAACGACAAGAGGCATTCCTTTTACAATGTTAAGACCATTATTGCCTAACGGCTTCGAACTGATGATGATACAGGGTGTGGTGGGTGCTTTGGAAGTCTGTGCGTATCAGCCCATGCATTTGTCAGCACAAACGCCGTTACTATTGGTCTCGCATCCGCATCCATTGCATGGTGGCAGTTTGCACAATAAAATTGTGCAGACCCTTGCTAAAGCCGGTGTCGAAGCTGGTTGTTTGGTGGTGTGTTATAACTTTCGCGGAGTGGGTCGTTCTGAAGGTGAGTTTGATCATGGTCATGGTGAGCGCTACGATTTAAAAGCGGTGTTGGCTTTTGCACTTGAGCGCTGGGGACAGCGTGAGGTGTTTTTGGCAGGCTTTTCGTTTGGGGCGTGGGTTTCTTGTTTGGTCGCAGATGCTGTGAATCCAACGCGTATGGTTTTAGTCGCGCCGCCAGTTTCATTGTACCCCATGGAGCGCCTTGCTTTGCCAGCAATCCCCTTAACGGTGATTCAAGGCGGTCAAGACGAAGTGGTTTCGAGTGAGCAAGCGTTGAGCTGGGCAAAAACACGGTCAGCTGATGTGTTATGGCGAGCGCAAGCAGGACATTATTTTCATGGGCAGCTCTTGTGGTTGCGTCGCGCGGCAGTGTTAGCGCTGAGTTAGTGTTATTGCGTATTGTTCTTATATAAGCATTTAATGATATAATAAAGTGCTTATGCCCTTATAAAGGGCTTTAATTTTTCTGAAATAGCAGTAAACTATCCAAACATATCAAATAGGTAGGAAATTTTATGCAACAAAAACGCATGATGATGGCGCTTTCTCTGTTGTTTGCAATCGGTTCTGTGCAAGCAGAAGACTTGAATTTGCGTCAGTGTGTGGCATTGGCGTTGACACAAAACCCAGAATTAATGGCGAGTAGCGCACGTATCGAACAAGCGAATGCAGCGATCACGCAAGCACAACGCAGTTATCTGCCCAAAATTACGAGCAGTATTACCGCCACTCGTAGCAACGACCCGCTCAATGTGTTTGGTATGAAACTGATGCAGCAGGGTGCTACCTTTAATGATTTGGGTATGGGCGAGTTGGCACAAGCTAACAATAATATGGCTTATAAGCCACAAGCCTTAAACCATCCCGGTGATTACAGTAACGTCAATACGCGATTACAAGCCGAAATGCCTTTGTACACAGGCGGTTTACTTGATGCTTACGTGCGTCAGGCGCAAGGCTATTTAGCGGCGGCGCAATCAGGCGATACGGCAGCGCGTCAGCAACTCACTTTTATGGTTTATCAGGCGTTCGATGGGGTTTCTACCGCAGGTGCCTTTGCTGATGTTGCCGCACAGGGCGTAAAGGCGGCAGAATCTTTTGTTAAAACAGCAGAAAACTTGGTCGCGCAAGGCGTTTTGGTCAAGTCGGAGTTATTAAGCGCCAAGGTTCACTTGTCGAACGTTAAGGTTCAGCTAGAGCAAGCTAAAAATCAACAAGAGATTGCTCGCGAACAGTTAAAAATGTTGATGGGGATGCCACTCGAAGCAGATGTGTCTTTAATTAAAGGCGCTGGTGTTGCAGGTTGTGAGTGTGAGTTACCGAGGATTAAAGAAAAAGCACAAGCGCAAAATCCGCAACTCATTGCCCTACGCAAACAAGCAGAATCGGGGGATGCCGCTGTTGATGGTGCAAAAGCTGCTTATTTGCCGACAGTCGGTTTAATGGCGCGACAAGATTGGAATGATAATAACATCGCTTTAAATAACAGTAGCTACACCCTTGCTGGGGTGCTGAGTTGGACGTTAACAGATTTTGGTGTGACGCATGCAGCGGTTGATCGTGCACGAGCGACTCAGTCGGAAATGTTGGCTAACATTAAAAAAGCAGAGCAAGAAGTCGCATTTAAGACGATGGAAGCCTATCGCAAACAAAATGAAGCACAAAATCGTGTTGCTTCATTACAGCTCAACGTTGAGCAAGCGGAAGAAGCGGCAAGATTGGTGCGTCAACGTCATGAAGGCGGTGTTGCAACCATTACGGAAGTGTTGGTTTCTGAAACACAGCTATTGAAGAGTAAAGCAGACCTAATTGCGGCGCGTCAGGATGTTAACGTGCAGCGTGCCACGCTGCGCATGTTGGTCGGCGAACTAGATGAAAATTATTTATAAAATGGCTTAATTAAGGTAAATGATCATGACAAAAAATACGTTTTCTTTAGCGTTTGTGGCGAGCCTGCTCGCAATGCAGCCAGCGTTCTCTCAAGATGTCGCACGCGACAATCTTGGTGTTGTTGCTGTGGTCAGTCAGACACAGGTAGCAATGACAGAGGTGATTCCTGGATCAATTGTTCCCGATCAGCAGTCGAAAATTGCCTCGCGCTTAATGGGTTATATTCGAAATTTGACGGTTCAGGTCGGTCAATCGGTTAAAGAAGGTCAGTTGCTATTCGCAATAGACCCTACCGATATTAACAGTCAAATTCGTCAAGCCCAATCGGCAGTGGCGCAAGCACGCGCTGCTTTAGCCGATGCCAAAGCCGACTACGAACGTTTTGGTAAGCTGTATAAGCAACAATCTGTACCACAACAGCAATTCGATAAAATGAAGTTGCAATATCAGGTGGCACAAGAAAACTTGTCGGCGGCCGAAGCGGGGTTCGAACAAGCCAAAGGTCAGATGCGTTATGCTGATGTCAAAGCACCATTTGATGGTGTTGTGGTGCAAAAATTAGCAGTAACAGGTGATTTAGCTGCACCAGGAAATCCTGTTTTGGTGCTCGAAAACCGTCAGTTAATGAGTGTTCAAGTCGAAGTGTCTTCTGATTTATATCGTCTATTGAAGTTGGGTGATACGGCAAGTATCACGGTGGAAGGGCGAGATCAGGTTATGATGGGGGTGATTTCTAACTTGGTTGGTGCTGCGAACCCGATTACGCGCACGCATACGGTTAAATTGTCTTTGTCTGGTGCGCCTATCGGTGTCAACTCTGGCGCTTTTGCGCGTGTTGCTTTTAATCGTGGCGAACGAACAACCATGCTTGTTCCCGCTTCAGCTGTGCTAACGCGTGGCGGTATCGTGGGTTTGTTCGTTGTGGGTGATGATGATGTTGCGCGCTATCGCATGATTCGTACAGGGCTCATGCAAGGTGATAAAATCGAGGTGCAAGCAGGTCTTGAATTGGGTGAAAAAGTGCTTGTGAGCAGTCGCCAGCCAGCCCGAAACGGTGACCATATTATGGCTGGGAGTCAATAATGGTGGAACATCATGATGTGCCGTTAAACAGCGCAGGCAAACTCGCTAAGGCGTTTATCCATTCCAAAATTACTGCCATGATTATGTTGGCATTGACCTTAGCTGGATTAATGGCCTTGCTGCTCACGCCGCGCGAATATAATCCGCAAATTGTTGTGCCCGCTGCAAATATTATCGTGGCAAAACCAGGTGCAACGCCGATTGAAGTCTCGAATATGGTGGTGAAGCCATTGGAGGCGTTGCTAAACTCGCTTTCAGGTGTTGATCATACATTTGGTTATGCAACGAATGATTTCGGTGTGGTAACGGTTCAATTCAAAGTTGGCGAAGATCAAGAAGACTCATTGGTGAAGCTTTATAGCCAACTCATGCATAATCGTGACAAGATTCCGCCAGATACATTAGAGCCATTGGTTCGTCCGATTAACGTTGACGATGTACCCA
Source organism: Thiomicrospira cyclica (assembly GCA_022736205.1). Taxonomy (GTDB): domain Bacteria; phylum Pseudomonadota; class Gammaproteobacteria; order Thiomicrospirales; family Thiomicrospiraceae. Next base: position 26,816 of record DZAT01000005.1, on the reverse strand, counting down.
TTATGACCTTAACCTTGAGTAGCACACGCTTAGATGGTATGGCATTGCGTGATGTGGGTATGAAGGTATTAGAACAGTTGCGTAATGTGCCTGGTGTGTCTTATACCAATGTAACAGGTGGTGCACCACACACCGTTAATATTTGGCTCGATGCACAGCGGTTAACGTTAACAGGCATTACGCTTAACCAAGTGAGCGATATGCTCAAAGGCGCAAATGCCTCTTTGCCTGTTGGTGAAGTGGTCAGTAACAATCTGAGCCATCCGTTGCGCGTGACGGGCTATTTAGGATCGGCAGCCGAAGTGGGTGACATCATTATCGGCTTGGAAAAAGGTAAGGCGATTTACCTTAAAGATGTGGCAACGATAGAAGAGGGCGCAAAAGAAGTTGATAGCTTCTCTCATATCGGTTTTGGTGGCGAAGGGGCAACAGGCGATGTTCTGCCAGCGGTAACCTTATCGATTGCTAAAAAAGCAGGTACCAATGCGGTTGATGTTGCTCAAGCGGTATTAGACAAACTCGAAGTGCTTAAATTAGGCATGCTTCCTGCCGATGTGTTGGTTACCGTCACACGTGACGATGGCGAAAAAGCCAACGAAGCGGTGAATACCCTTGGTGAGCATTTATTGATTGCCATTGGTTCTGTTGTTGTGGTTTTGGTCATCTTTTTGGGATGGCGCGAAGCGGGTATCGTTACCCTAACGGTACCACTAATCTTATTTGTGGTCTTTATTGTTGGGTTAATGGCAGGTCAAACCATCAACCGTATTACATTATTTGCGCTTATTTTATCTTTGGGGTTATTGGTCGATGCTGCCATTGTGGTCATCGAGAACATTCATCGACACTTACATCATGGTGTACCAGCCGATGGCTTAGATGCGCTGTTTGTTCGTGCAACCAACGAGATTGGCAACCCAACCAATATTGCCACTATGGCGGTGATTTTAGCGTTTATTCCGATGGCATTTGTAACGGGGATGATGGGGCCTTTTATGGCACCCATTCCGTTTAATGTGCCTGTAGCGATGATCGCTTCTTTGTTGATTGCCTACATTGTTGTGCCTTGGGCAGCGCGTGTGTTCTTAACCAAAAAAGCGATGGCGCATATGGCGTTAACTGCTTCGATTGGCGAAAAGCACGAAGCAAAAGAAGATGTCTTGCAACGCATTTATGAAACCGTTATTACACCCATGATTGATAGTCGTACCTATCGCAACCTTTTCTTGGGTGCGGTGGTTGTGTTGCTTATTGGTGCATTAATTATGCCCGCGTGGCAGTTTATACGTGCATCGGGCGTTAATGGCCCTCAAAGTGCAATGGGTGTCGAGTTAAAAATGTTACCTAACGACAACACCAACACCTTTTTGGTGCAAGTGGATATGCCAGCAGGTACGGCATTAGAAACCACCGAAAGCGTCGCGCAGACAGTAGGGCAATTACTGGCAAAAACGGAGCACGTGAGCAACTATCAAATCTTTACGGGCGAGCCAGCACCGATTGATTTTGCTGCCTTGGTGCGTGGTGATGTGATTCGTAAAGGGAATAACTTTGCGCAAATTCGCGTTAATTTAACCGATAAACATCATCGTGCCCAGTCATCGCATGAGATTGCGTTTACGCTGAACGAAGCCTTAAATGCGGTACGTTTGGCGCACAGCAGCGCTAAAATTAAGCTTTACGAAACACCACCAGGACCGCCTGTGCAGGCACAGATTATGGCAGAGCTTTATGGTCCTGATTACGATAAGTTGCGTATTGCAGCCGATGAAATTGATGCGAAGTTTCATGATATTTATGGCATGATTAACCAAGATAACTCGGTTACGGCTAACACCGATACTTACGAAATCACCATCGATCGTGAACGCGCTAATTTGATCGGTGTTGTGCCAGCTAAAGTAGCAAAAATGCTGCGCGACTATGTGTCTGGTTTTAGTATTGGAACCTTGCACTTAGACGATGCACGTGAACCGGTTGATATTCTGGTACGCTTACCAAGAGGAGACAGAACGGTTGCTGAACAGTTGGTGTCGTTACGCGTTACCAGTATGGCAGGTGAGTCAGTTCCCTTAACTGCCTTAGCAACCATTAAGCACATTAATACGGCTAAGCCCATTTATACCAAAGACCAACACCCTGTTGTCTTTGTTGGCGGCGAGTTAATCACCTCTAGTCCTGTGTATGCCGTATTAGCAGGGGACGCATGGCTGGATAATCAGGTGTTACCCGAGTCTGGAATCAGTTTCCATACAGCAAATTTAGGCTTTGTCGAATCACAACCTTCTGATGTGATGGACAACACCTTGTTGTGGGGTGGTGAAATGCGCTTAACACTCGATGTATTCCGTGATATGGGCAGTGCGTTTATGGTGGCCTTGGTGTTCATTTACCTTATTTTGGTGGGTTACTATAAATCTTTTATGTTGCCTGTCATTGTGATGGGCGCTATCCCGTTAACCATGATTGGTATTTTCCCAGGGCATTGGGTGACAGGACAAGCCTTTACCGCGACCTCGATGATCGGTGTGATTGCTTTGGCTGGTATTGTTGTGCGTAACTCACTGTTGCTTATCGACTTTATTTTAGAATACCGTGCGCAAGGACAAGGGCTAAAAGAAGCGGTGATTGAAGCGGGTAAAGTACGTTTCCGTCCGATTTTGTTAACAGCGTTAGCGATTATTTTGGGTTCTGCCATCATGATTACCGACCCTGTGTTTGGTGGATTAGCGGTATCGTTGATTTTTGGTACCTTCGTTTCGACGGCTTTAACGCTGGTAGCGATTCCATTGGTGTATTACATCTATGAGTTTTATGGTGCGAAGCGAGCGGCGCTAAAAACGCGATAAAGCCGCTCTTATCTGGTTTTTAGAAACACCTTGAAAATCAGCTTTAATTTGTTCGGGAGTTCAAGTATAATGATGGATTCCCTTTCCCTTAAAACCCGAAATTTAATGAAGCTTAATTGCTTTTGAAAGGAAAAAACTGGAATGAAGACATTTGTAGCCAAGCCACTCGAAGTTAAACGCGATTGGTACGTGGTTGATGCCGATAGTAAAATATTAGGCCGTTTAGCAGCTGAAATCGCTTCTCGCTTACGTGGCAAGCATAAAGCTATTTATACACCACACGTTGACTGTGGTGATTACATTATTGTTGTGAACGCTGAGAAAATCGCTGTAACAGGCGCGAAGCGTACCGACAAAATGTATTACCGTCATACTGGTTATGTTGGTAACATGAAGTCAGCATCATTTGAAAAAATGATTGAACGCTCTCCAGAACGTGTACTGGAACTTGCTGTTAAAGGCATGTTGCCAAAAGGCCCATTGGGTCGCGATATGTACCGTAAACTGAAAGTGTTTGCTGGTAATACACACCCACATGCTGCGCAACAGCCTGTGGCGTTAGATCTATAATAGGAGTTTAGAATTATGGCTATTGAACAGTACTTAGGCACTGGTCGTCGTAAAAGCTCGACTGCTCGTATTTTTCTGCGTCCAGGAACGGGCAAAATTGTGATTAATGGTCGTTCGTTAGAACAGCACTTCCCGCGTGAGACAGATCATATGATCGTTCGTCAACCGTTTGTTGTGACAGGTTCTGGTGAGCGCTTTGATTTGTTGGTAACGGTTGCTGGTGGTGGTACTACTGGTCAAGCGGGTGCAATCCGTCACGGTTTGTCACGTGCTTTGGTTGCCTTCAATGAAGAAAACCGTGCGCCATTGCGTGCTAAGGGTCTCATGACTCGTGATGCACGTGAAGTCGAACGTAAGAAAGTCGGTCTGCACGGTGCGCGTCGTCGTCCACAGTTCTCAAAGCGTTAATTCGCAGCTTTCGAATCGAAAAAGCCCGAACCTGTTCGGGCTTTTTTGTGCCTATTTTTTATTCCCCTATTAAAAAAACTGTCTTTTATTTTTTGCTCAATCGCGTAATAATCCAAATTAATGTGATTGAAAAGGCAAATGTAACATGCGTCGTGGTTTATTTTTAATGGTCGGTGCTTTAAGCTGTCTTCTTTCGACAGTAACCCACGCGACCGATGAGTTGGGATATATCGAGCCGATTAATGGCACGCCTTGGCATCCGCCTGTGCGCATTGATTTTGCGCAACTCGAGAAAGAAGCGGCGGCTGAAGCAATGCCTTCGGCGCGTGAACGTTGTTTAAAACGTGCTGGGACAACCCTAGTGGGTGAAAAGTTGATGTGTGCCAGTCGCAATACGTTAGATGCTGCTCTGCTTCAAGCTGGTGCTAAGTCATTGCAGTCGGCAAAGCAGAAAGATGTGTTGTTTTATGATGCGCGTCTGTTATGGCCAGGCAGCTCTTATCTTTCGATTGGTTTTACGGGGCAGCGTTTCTCTGTGGCAGATATCGCTTATCCACCTGTTGCGGGTTGGTACGATCAGTTGTATCGACAGTTGATTCACCGTTATGGTAAACCTAAACGCATTGAAGGCAGTCCTTTTGGTGCTAAAGGTGTTATGTGGCAACGCGATGATAGTATTCAAGTTTGGCTGCATCAACCGCAACCAAATATGATATTGGTAAGTTATGTGCGTCCCGATATGTATCAGTATTGGACGCGTCCGCGAGTGACAGGCAAGTAAAAAAAAGCCCGAAAATGATTCGGGCTTTTTTTGATTGCAACAGCAGGTTAGCCTGTTGTTAACATTGTATAAATTTGATCTTTTAAGTGTAAACGTTGTTTTTTAACGCCTTCTAAATCAAAGTCACCTGCATGTTCAGCGCCACTTTCGATACGTAGAATTTCACTATCTGCTGTATTGTATTCGTCGAACAATTTAGCAAAGTGTGCATTTTCCATTTTTAATGTATGGATTTTATCTTTGAATTCTGGGAATTCGTTTGCTAACGATACGTGATTTTCAACTTGCATTGTTTTTTCCTTTTTTCATTAAATGTGATTACGCACTACATTTTACGCGCATTGTATGACGTAAACATTACTTAAGGTCAACTTTTGTTCTTTTGTTTCTGATTTTGCTCGCGCATGACCGCACGATAGCCAATATCGGTGCGATAAAAAGCCCCATCGAAACAGATTTCTTTCAGTGCAGCATATGCAGCTTGCTGTGCCTGCTCCGTCGTCGAGCCTAATGCGGTAACACATAGCACACGACCGCCACTGGTTATAGTCTTGCCGTGATCGTCGCTAGCTGTACCTGCTTGGAATACTTTTGCTCCTGTTGCCTGTGCAGCATCAATCCCTGTAATAGTATCGCCTTTCTGTGGTTCATCTGGATAGTTTGCTGCAGCCATAACCACACCAAGGGCAACGCGTTCATCCCATTGTGTTGTTGTCACATCAAGTTTTTCGGCCAAGGCAGCTTCGACCAAATCAACCAAGTCTGACTGTAGGCGCATCATAATCGGCTGTGTTTCTGGATCACCAAAGCGGCAGTTGAACTCGAGTGTTTTGGGGTTGCCTTGTGGATCGATCATGCAGCCTGCGTATAAAAACCCTGTGTAAGGATTGCCTTCGCTTGCCATGCCCGCTAAGACGGGCTTAATGACGCGCTCGATAATACGTGCTTCAACGTCTGCTGTGACCACAGGAGCAGGCGAGTAAGCGCCCATGCCGCCCGTGTTAGGACCTTTGTCGCCATTGTCGCGCGCTTTGTGATCTTGGCTGCTTGCCATTGAGATGCTGTTTTTGCCATCGCACATGACAATAAAACTGGCTTCTTCGCCCGTTAAGAACTCTTCTACGACGAGGCGTGCGCCTGCGCTGCCAAATTTTCCGCCTAAAATGTCATTAACCGCTTCTTCCGCTTCTGCGAGTGTCATGGCAACAATCACGCCTTTACCTGCCGCTAATCCGTCTGCTTTGAGCACAATGGGTGCACCTTGTTCGCGCACATAGGCCAAGGCTTGTGCTTGTTCTTCGCCATTAAACACGCGATAGAAAGCGGTTGGGATATGATGACGTGCCATAAAATCTTTAGCAAACGCTTTAGAGCTTTCTAATTGCGCTGCGATTTTTGTTGGTCCAAAAATCGACAATCCAGCGGCACGAAAGGCATCAACCACACCTGCTGCTAAAGGGGCTTCTGGTCCAACAACGGTCAGTGCAATAGCATTGGCTTGAGCAAAAGCAACCAGTGCAGGCACATCGGTTGCACTAATGGTAACGTTTTGACACTTGGTTTCGCTGGCGCTACCAGGATTGCCTGGTGCGATAAATACAGTGGTTACTTTGGTTGATTGAGCTAGTTTCCACGCGAGCGCGTGTTCGCGTCCGCCATTGCCAATAACAAGAATATTCATGATAGGTCGGTTCTTCTGGGGGTTAATTTACATTGTCTTTATTATAAGGGGACTTCTAATAACCTACAAGGGTTGGGGGGGCTGGGGGAATGGGTGTACTAAAATAGCATGTAAACAATTGATTAACAAATTATTTCAGATTTCTTAATCATATAAGTTTTCAGGAAGTCATCATCGGTTTTGCGGGTGTTTTTTCGGATAGTTTTACGTATTAACGTTTTTGATCACGTAAAAGGGGTAAAATAAATACTTAGATTAAGGTTAGGTTTTAATGTGTCATTGATTGAGAGATGTTGTGATGAATAAATTAACGGTTCGCGTGCAAATGCTGTTGGGGTTTGGCTTTTTGCTTTCCTTACTGATTATTACGGTTATTTTTTCTGTTGTTCAGCAAGGGAAACTGGCTGATCTGACTGAAAAGCAATTTAAGCATCCTTTTGCGGTTACCAATGCGGTATCGAGAGCAGATGGCAATATTGTGCGTATGTCGCGCTTGATGAAAGATATTGCGATGGTCAAAGATGATGCAGAAATTGTTAAGCTGACACAGCAGGTCGATGCGCTTGAGCAGAAGGTTATCGATGATTTGACGTTGGCAAAGTCGCGTTACCTGACCAGTCCCGATGACATGGAAAAATTGATTCAGTTATTTAGATCGTGGAAGCCGATTCGTGATCAAGTCATTGTTTTGAAGCGCGAGGGTAAAGGTGCTGAAGCAGGCGATTTAACGCGTACCGCTGGTGGGCCAAAGTTAGTAGAGATTTTTGCAAGTAGCAAAATAATTTACGATATTGCAGTGAAAAAAGCAGAAAGCTTTCAAGAGAAAAGCATTGAAGAACGCGCCTTTTCCTTCAATATTACAGTGCTACTGGGTTTGTTATCTGTGATTGTTGGTATTTTGTTGCGTTTGCGATTATCCGCTCTATCACACGTCAATTGGGTGGCGAGCCAGCGCAGGTTGTCGAGATTGCACAATAGTTATCGTTGGGCAATTTTAATATCAGAGTGACGCATCAACCCGCTGATGGCAGTGTTTTGCGCTCGGTATTGAACTTAAAGGAAGTCCTTCATCGAGTCATTTCAGAAAGCAATTTAGTGGTTGCTTCGATTGCTAAGGGTCAATTTGATCATCGTGTCGAGGGTGTTTATTCGGGTGAGTTAGACACCTTAAAGGTTAGCATTAATCAGTCGGTAGATCGCGTGTCAACAACAATGGCGCAATTGAGTAAACTCATGCAAGGGCTTCATGACGGTCAGTTCGATACGAAGATTGAATGTAACACAGAAGGAAAATTTGCCGAGCTTGCGAATCATGCTATGAACACAATGGCAAACCTCAGTGGTGTTATTGCTGATATCAATCGCTCTATGGCTTCGCTGAATGAGGGTACATTTGAATTGCGAGTGACCTCTGCAGCGAAAGGAGATCTCTTGATTATGAAGTCGGCGATTAACCAGACAATAGATACTTTAGATCATTTAACGACTGATTTGGTTAATTTGGCGCATGCACAATTGCAAGGGGATTTAACGGCTCAGGCACAAGGTCAATACAAAGGTCGGTTTAAGTCGTTACAGGATGCTCGTGCTGCGTCAACGGATAAGATTAAAGCGGTGATTGGTTTGTCGATGGAAGCTGCTGAAATTGTCACGGATGCGGCAAATCAGGTTGCGCAAGGATCGGCACATTTGTCGAATCGTGTGCAACAGCAGGCTGCATCTTTAGAGAAAACCAGCACAACGATGCATGAAATGGCAACAGCGGTACAAGCAAACACTGCCAATGCGCATTTGGTTGCAGGTTTGGCACATCAGGTGCAAAATCAGGCAGGCGAAGGGGTTTCTGTGATGCAGAAAACCATTGGTGCCATGCAGTCTATTCAAGAGTCGAGCATGAAGATCGCTGATATTGTGAGTCTTATTGATGGTATTGCTTTCCAAACCAATTTGCTGGCACTGAATGCGGCAGTCGAGGCGGCTCGTGCGGGTGAACATGGTCGCGGCTTTGCGGTTGTTGCGGGTGAGGTTCGTGTTTTAGCACAAAAATCAGCTGAAGCTGCTAAAGATATCAAAGGGTTAATTGACGATAGTGTCGCGCGTGTTAGAAATGGTACGCAATTGGCAGAAAAGTCTGGCGAAGTTTTGGGTGGTATTACAACCACGGTTGAGCAGGTGGTGACGATGATCGAGGAGATTGCAGCCGCGTCGAATGAACAGAGTAGCGGTATTGCTCAAGTGCACTTAGCCATTGCCAATATTGATACCGTAACGCAACAAAATGCATCTTTGGTCGAAGAAACGACGGCTGCAGCGAATAGCCTAAGCCAAGAAGCAGATGGGTTGCGTCAGAACATGAGTTTCTTCAATATTGGGTATCAACCTAATAAGACATCAGCAACAAGAAAGCCAGCGCCTGTGACGACGTCAAAACCCAAGAAAGCCTTATCCTCCTTGCCAGCACCTGCTCGTGTGAGCAAGACAGAGGAATGGGGCGAGTTTTAACAGGTTTTTGTACGTTTATCGTTATAAAAAAGCCGCCAAGAAATTGGCGGCTTTTTTGTTTGAGCGAGGTTTTTTGATTTTATCCATTAATGACGGAAGTGACGCATCCCTGTGAAGACCATCGCCATGCCGTGTTCGTTGGCGGCATCAATGACCTCTTGGTCGCGCATTGAGCCACCAGGTTGAATGATGCACGAAATGCCCGCAGCAGCGGCATTGTCGATGCCATCGCGGAAGGGGAAGAAGGCATCGGATGCCATGACTGCGCCTTTGACTTGCAAGCCAGCGTGTTCGGCTTTAATTGCCGCAATACGAGCCGAGTTAACTCGGCTCATCTGACCAGCGCCAACACCAATGGTTTGGCGGTTTTTAGCGTAGACAATGGCGTTAGACTTAACGTATTTTGCCACTTTCCAGGCGAAGACTAAGTCGTGGATTTCGGCTTCGGTTGGTACGCGTTGCGTAACGATTTTTAAGTCGGCTTCGGTAATCATGCCCATGTCGGCAGATTGCACTAATAAACCACCATTAACGCGCTTGTAATCCAAGAAGGCTGTGCGTGTTTCTGGCAATGCGCCACAAGACATAACGCGAACATTAGGCTTGCTTGCTGCAATGCTGAGCGCTTCTTGCGATACTTCTGGTGCAATAATCACTTCGACAAACTGACGACTAATAATCGCCTGCATGGTGTCGGCATCGAGTGGGCGGTTGAAGGCGATGATGCCGCCAAATGCCGATTCAGTGTCGGTAGCATATGCCAAATCGTAAGCTGTGCGGATGCCATCTAAACTCACAGCGACACCACATGGGTTGGCATGTTTGACGATGACGCACGCTGGCTTAACAAATGATTTAACGCATTCTAATGCAGCATCGGTATCGGCGATGTTGTTGTAAGACAGTTCTTTGCCCTGCAACTGACGTGCGGTTGAAATAGACGCTTCGGTGTTGTTGCGTTCTGTGTAAAAAGCCGCTTTCTGATGCGGGTTTTCGCCATAACGTAAGTCTTGTGCCTTCACAAACTGACTGCTAAAAGTACGCGGGAAATCGGCTGGTTGCTCAAAAGTTGCTTCGCCTAAACGAGCACCGAAGTAGTTCGCAATTGCACCATCGTAGCGCGAGGTGGTTTCGTAAGTTTTAATCGCTAAATCGAAACGAGTTGCATGCGAGAGTTGTCCGTTGTTGGCAGTCAGTTCTTCGACAATGCGACCATAGTCAGCAATATCGGTGATAACAGCAACGTCGGCATGGTTTTTAGCCGCTGCACGCAACATGGCAGGTCCACCGATGTCGATATTTTCGATGGCATCTTCTAAACTACAATTTGCTTTTGCAACGGTTGCCTCGAACGGATACAAATTCACGACCAGTAAATCAATCGGCTTGATGCCGTGCTCTGCCATGATGGCATCGTCTGTGCCACGACGACCCAGTAAACCACCGTGCACTTTAGGATGTAACGTCTTAACACGTCCATCCATCATTTCGGGGAATCCCGTGTAGCTAGAGACTTCTGTGACAGCAATGCCAGCGTCTTGAATGGCTTTAAAGGTTCCACCTGTTGACAGTAAGTCAACGCCCATACCACTCAGTGTACGAGCAAAGTCGATAAGACCTGTTTTATCGGATACACTTAATAAAGCGCGTTTAACGGGTTTGAGCATGTAATTCTCCTGCAGTGGGTGTCAGATTGCTCTCTGCGAGCAAACCGTATTGTTCAATTTTTTTGTGTAGTGTGTTGCGATTGATACCCAGCCACTTAGCACTCATACTTTGGTTATTGCCCGTTCGACGCATCACAAAGTCGAAGAGTGCTTGCTCCACCTCTTGCATGACGATGGCATGCAAATTAATCGGTATTTGTCCGTCAAGCGTGGCAAAATAGTGTTCGAGTGATTGACGTGTTGCTTCGTGTAATGCGCTGGGTTGATGCATGATAGTAGACTGTTATTGTTTTTAGGAATTATGCATTAATTCTAAACGAAATGACACACAATGTTAAGAAAAGTTTAAGGGAGATCATTCATGTTTGATTGGCTGATGGGTAAAAAGAGGGCAAAAGTCTTATCGTTGCAAGATCAAAATCAGTTGCCGATGGCGAACATTCAAGTTGATGGTCATGGAACCTGTACATGGCAGCATGAGCGTTCTGTTCTTGATGTCTTGGATAAAGCAGGTTTGCCTGTCCGTTCCAGTTGTCGTAGTGGTAACTGCGGTGCTTGTGTTGCTTATTTATTGGATGGCGAAGTCGGTTATACTAAAGAAATAAATTTCCCATTAGAGTCTGGGGAAATATTGATGTGCTCTTGCTTGCCCAATGGTACGATTCGGGTGGGTTTGTTGTCGCAGCCAGTGTCGCCACGTCGTAGGCGTCGTTAAACAGTTAGGAGTGGGTGTCATGATGCAAACGGGTGAACGCGAGTTATTTGATTTGTCGGATTTGGACGAGGCAATGATTCGTCATGTGGCACAGGCTTTTATTGCGTTGCACGGCATGCGGCGCATGTCGGATGGTAAACTCATTTCGTCAGGGTCTTCTGAGTCAGTTGCGACAACGATTTATGAGTTACTCGATAATCCTTTGCGTGGGTTGCGTCAGGTTGTGCCGATGATTTCGATGCTAACAACCAATCTGGGCTTGGCATTTAACGATGAGTTGTATGAGCTAGAGTTAAAGAAACTGGCTGATCGTCAGCGTTTGGCCGACGAAATTGAGCAGGTTTTATCATCCAGTCAAGATGCGGTACTGCGTATTAATGTTGCCGATTTGTTAGCCCAGTTAGAGTCGCATGAGTTTATCGAAGCCATTCCGTTGATTGAAGCGCGACTGGAAAAAGAAGCGCATGTTGGTGTGGTAGCAACGCGCGAAGAGGTCATTGCGCGTATTCGTCGTTTGTGGCGCGATTATTCGGACAGTGAAATTGTGCTCAATCTTCGCTTCGATGGCGACACACAACAGACGCAAGCGCAAGCACAGCATATTGTGACTTCGACCATGCCCGCATCGACCGATGCCAATGCGCAACAGTGGTTGGCGCATCGTGGCGAAAGCGAGACAGAAAATTTCGATGATTTTATTCGTGCCTTTACCCGAGAAACCCCAGAAATGCAGGTTGCTATCGAGAAGCGCTTAACGACAGACGCGGGCACGGTTAAACTATCCAAAATGGCGGTTGACCTGAAGCGTAATGAACAAGTCGAGTCGGCATTTTTTGAGTGGTTGAAACGAATACTAGGATGGTGGGTTTATCGTCGTTAAAACCTAGGGAGCTTCTAAAAGCTTCGCTTCGCTCGTTTTTAGAGTCCCTGTTTTGTTTTTTTAGCTGGTGGAAGGGAGTTAAATTAAATTGTTACATGTGCTTAATTATCAACCCTTCCCCCAGACCCCTATCCCTTAATTTCTAGTGATGCCCACTACTGTGCTCTTGCGTTGTACTGGTTTTAATTGCCGTTAACAAAGTCCCATAGTAGTCGTATGTTGAGCACAATAATCAGTGCTGTAATAGCAGCAGCAAGCAGTTTTAACCATAGCGGATTACTAAAGTCACCCATCAGGTTTTTATCGCTCGTCATGACCCATAAAGGCACTAACGCAAAGGGCAGTTGTAAGCTTAAAATAACCTGACTGAATACGAGTAACGAAGCTGTGCCGTGCTCACCAAAATACCATGTAACCCACACCGCTGGAATCACCGCCAGTCCGCGTGTCACCAATCGGCGTTGCCATGCGGGTAACCGAATATTGAGAAAGCCTTCCATCACGACTTGACCAGCAAGGGTTGCGGTGAGGGTGGCATTTTGACCCGAAGCCAGTAACGCGACCGCAAACAAGGTTGATGCTAATCCAGCACCCAGCATCGGGCTGAGTAGCTGATAGGCATCCTGAATTTCGGCAATATCGGTTTTACCATTGGCATAAAACACCGAAGCTGCTAATACCACAATCGCAGCATTAATAAAAAAGGCAAAGGATAAAGCAATAACGGTATCGAAGCTGGCATAGCGCATGGCTTCTTTTTTTGCTGCATTGTCAGTACCGATGGCGCGCGTTTGTACCAATGCAGAGTGCAAATAGATGTTATGTGGCATCACAGTTGCGCCTAGAATGCCTAGGGCAAGATACAGCATGGTTGAGTCGGTCAGTAGTCCCGATGTGGGTGCAAGCCCTGCCATTGCCGCTTGCCAGTCGGGGTTGGCAAGTGCCAGCTCAAACGAAAAACAAACCGTAATACTGGTAATGAGGGTAACAACCACAGCTTCGATTAGGCGAAATCCGCGTTGCTGTAGGGTTAAAATCAGCAATACATCCAGTACGGTAATAAGGATGCCTGCAATGACAGGAATGTCGAATAATAGGTTTAAGGCAATCGCACTGCCTAACAGCTCGGCTAAATCGGTGGCAATAATGGCGAGTTCTGCCATAATCCATAAGCCAAAAACAGACGTTTTGCTATAACGTTCTCGGCAGAGCTGTGCTAAGTCTTTACCTGTTGCGATGCCTAAGCGTGCCGCCATGATTTGCAGCACAATTGCCATTAAGCTGGCGATAAGTACCACTGACAACAAGGTATAACCGTATGCCGACCCTGCTGCTAATCCCGTTGCCCAATTGCCAGGATCCATGTAGCCAACCGCGACCAAAAAGCCTGGTCCCATAAATGCCCATAAGCGACGACTGCCCACTTGTGTGGGTATGGCAACGCTGCGATGCGATTCGGGTAGGCTAACTTGGGCTGTTGTCTTCATGATGTTGCGTTAATTCCATGATGTTATTTTCTTGTGGCTTTATTTTACAGCCTTGGCTACAATTTACAACCATTATCAAGTAATAAAGTGTTCGTTATGACTCCTAGCCTAGAGCAACTGCCCGATGAACAAGCGCAAGCAGCACGTTTTCAACAAGCCAGAGATGCACGTAATGCAGCGACGGCACAGGATTATGTCGAGTTAATTTCTGATTTAATTGCCACTACGGGCGAAGCGCGCTCGGTTGATGTTGCTAAACGCTTAGGGGTGAGTCATGCAACGGTGGTGAAGACGGTTAATCGGCTACAAAAAGAAGGGCTGATTAACACCAAACCTTATCGAGGGCTGTTTTTAACGGATGTGGGTGAAAACTTAGCAACGGAATCACGTCATCGCCATCAGGTGGTTACTAACTTATTAATCGCATTGGGTGTTGATGAAGAAACAGCACAAGCCGATGCTGAAGGGATAGAACATCATATTAGTGCTCAAACATTGGCCACTTTTGAGTCTTATTTGCAGGGGCATCGTTCATGAAACTGCTTTGGTTAGCTGTGTTCTGTTATGTCTATTCTGAGCTTGTCGTCGCTGCCCCCACCGATTGGGAGTTGTTACAGGCAGAGATGACTGAGGGTGTTGAAGATCGTCAGGCGTTGTTTAATGAGTTTTTTAACGACGAAGCACCACAGTTGCATCCGCATGGTTGGCCCGATGCCGATAGTCGATTCATGTTTATGGCGCAAGGCAGTAGTTTGCTGGTCGATCGTCATAATCGGGTAAGCAGTGAATGGCAGGATAGGCACGATCATGCGCATAACCAATGGAATGATTTGGTTATCGAAGGTAAGCCGAAGGGCAATTGGCGTTATTTTGTCAATGTGAATGCAACGGCAGATGATGTGATTCTAGATGAAGGCTTTGTTACCACCTATTTGGGTTACGGTGTGCAACTTAAAGTGGGTCAGTTTTTTTCGGGTTTTGGTCGTTTGAACAGTCAACACACGCATGATCGTGATTTTGTCGATGCGCCACTGGTTTATAAGCGTTTATTTGGTGAGGGTACAGCCTTACAAGAGAAAGGCGTGCAGCTCTCTTTTTTGCCAAGCAAAACATGGATGCTGGGTGTTGAGCAGTTGAGTGCAACCAATCGAGATCAATTTAACGATGACAGGGCAAAGCCTGCTTTAAGTTCGGTGTTTAGTCGTTGGGGCGAGCATTGGGGCAATGGCTTACATTCTTTGCTAGGTGCCAGTGTGGCACAGGGACAGGTGATGGGGGGCATAAGTCAGCAGTCGGCTCAGTGGTCGGGTATTGATTTAACCATTAAGCAGTGGCTTAACGATGATGACTATTGGCAGGTGCAGGGCGAGTGGTTGCGTCGAGATATTTCGGGGGATGCGATTGTGGATTTTGAGGCTTCTCAGGGGTATTATTTAATGGGTTTGTACCGTTGGCATCCGCAATGGCGAGCTGGGATTCGTTATGAAGGGACGCAATCGGATTTTCAGGGTGTTGCCAATATGAGTCGTCAGAGTTTGTTGCTTGAACATGATCCCAATGGCTGGTTACGCACCCGTTTGCAATTGGGAGAAGAAACACAATCGACTGGCTTAACAGGATTTTATGCGCTACTCGGTTGGCAAGCCAGTTTGCATTGGTTGCCGTAACTCATGAGAAAATCTAAAAACGCCGCTTCGCTTTTTTAGATTTTCCAAGTTTGTTTTTTTGCTGGAGGAAGATTTTTAAATCAATTAGTTATCTGTTGTTTTTTGTAATCCCTTTCTCCAGACCACCATCCCGTTAGGTTTTTAGAGATTACTTTTATATAATACCCTTTTGAACTTGCGTGAATGATTGCTATGTCTCCTGTTGTCGGTATTATTATGGGTTCTCAGTCGGATTGGCCGACAATGCAACAAGCTGCGATGATGCTTGAACAGTTTGGCGTGCCTTACGAAACCAAAGTGGTTTCGGCGCATCGTACCCCCGATTTATTGGTAAGCTATGCTAAGTCGGCTGCCGATCGTGGCTTAAAAGTGGTTATTGCAGGCGCGGGCGGCGCTGCGCATTTGCCAGGTATGGTCGCCAGCATGACGCGCTTACCCGTATTGGGTGTTCCTGTGCAGTCTAAAGCCTTGTCTGGGTTGGATTCTTTATTGTCGATTGTACAAATGCCAGGTGGGATTCCTGTAGCGACTTTAGCCATCGGCGATGCGGGTGCGAAAAATGCAGGTATCTTGGCAACGCAAATTTTGGCGACAACCGATAGTGCATTGGCTCAGAAAGTCGATGTATTTCGTGCTGCGCAAACCAATGCTGTGTTAGAACAAGCGGATCCTGTGCTATGAGTGTCGGTCCTGTCATTGGTGTGATTGGCGCGGGTCAGCTGGGTCGCATGTTGGCATTGGCGGGAACACGCTTAGGGGCGCGTTTTGCCTTTTACGAAGATGTGCCTAGCTCAACCAGTCAGACCTTGGGTGCTTTGTATCATCAGGATCAGCTCGATGCTTTTATTGATGCAGTCGATGTGGTGACTTTTGAGTCTGAAAACACACCCGTTGCGTTAGTAGAGCGTATTGTTGCTCGCAAACCCGTTTTTCCACCTGCGAAGGCATTGCATACTGCGCAACATCGTGGACGTGAGAAGACGCTGTTTCGCAGTCTTGGTATTCAAACTGCGCCTTTTGCGCTTGTGAATAGCCTTGCTGAGTTGCACGATGCTGTTAACGCGATTGGCTTGCCAGCGGTACTTAAAACCACCACCGAAGGCTACGATGGCAAGGGTCAGGCAGTATTGCGCTGTCAAGATGATGTCGATGCTGCATGGCAGCGCATTGGTAATCGCGAGCTGATTTTAGAAGGCTTTGTCAGTTTTAGTCGCGAGTTGTCGATTATTGCTGCACGAAGCGCTTCGGGCGACGTGGCTTTTTATCCCTTAGTTGAAAATGCGCATGTTGATGGTATTTTGCGCTTAACGGTTGCGCCAGCACCGAATGTCAGTCATGAATTGACACATCAAGCACAAGCAGCGATTCAGTCGGTCATGCGCGAATTGGATTATGTGGGTATTTTGGCGTTAGAGCTGTTCGATACGGACAAGGGACTTGTTGCCAACGAAATGGCGCCACGGGTACATAACTCAGGACACTGGAGTCAGGACGGTGCTTGGACGGATCAGTTCGAGAATCACTGTCGTGCTTTGTTGGGCTTGCCGTTAGGCGATGCAGGGATGGAAGTGCCTGTTGCTGCGATGATTAACCTCATTGGTGATTTAGGCGATTGGCAGTCGGCACTCAAAATTCCGCATGCAGCGGTGCATTTGTACGATAAAGCGCCTCGCGCTGGGCGCAAGTTGGGACATATCAACGTAACTGCATCGTCTTTCGTGGAGTTACAGCAGCGTATCGAAGCGATTAGAGCGCTTCAACCTTAGTACCTAGGGGCAAGCATGATGAAAAAAGCCTGTCCCGATTGTGATCTGTTGGTAACCATTACACCATTAAAGCATAACGAGCGCGCTTTGTGTCCTCGCTGTGATGCTGTGTTAGCACGCGGTGGGCGTTCGATGGATTCAATTTTTGCCTTAATTCTTTCTGGATTGCTTCTTTGGGTTTCTAGTCTTGCTTTGCCCATACTGACACTCGATGTGAATGGGGTTCAGCAGCCTTTGTCATTGTGGCAAACTGCCTTTGCTATGTTGGATCAAGAAGCCTGGTTGTTAGCAATTTTGGTTGCGATGACCAGTTTTGTCGCGCCTTTTTTTCATTTGGCGATGATGCTGTGGTTGTTTTTACCCTTACGTTTTGAGCGCAAACCGCCTTTCGTTGGTTGGGCATTTCGTTTATTGTATGCAAATCAGGGTTGGATGATGCTGGAAGTGTTTTTTCTGAGTTTGTTGGTTACTGCTGTCAAGTTAGCGGATTCGGCACAATTACTACCAGGATGGTCATTGTTGGCGTTTGTGGCGTTAATGTTGGTTATGAGTGCCATTCAGTTATTGTTTGATCCTGATGTTTATTGGCGGGCGGTAGAACAATGTCGTTAACTGCCTTGTCTCATCATCTTGTGCCATGTCCTTATTGTACTCAGCTCAATCGCATCGAAACAGATGCGCTTGTCGCCTGTGGTCGTTGTGGGAGTGCATTGCAACGGCGTGGTGCGCCCAAGTTGCTTTCTGTCTGGGCATTATTGTTGGCTGCTGTTATTTTGTATGTTCCTGCGAATTTATTGCCTGTCATGACAATGGTGTCTTTAGGGCGTGATTCGAGTAATACCTTGATGGGCGGGGTTATTCATTTTGTGCAAACAGGTGCGTGGTTGTTAGCCTTGGTGGTGTTTGTTGCCAGTATTTTGGTTCCCTTGTCAAAGATAGTCGTGTTGGCAGGTTTATTGCTGAGTGTTCAGTTTCGTTGGTGTGCGCGCTTGCGAGATAAAACACGGTTATATCGTCTGATTGAATTTATGGGTAAATGGTCGATGGTCGATGTTTTCGTGATTGCGTTATTGGTCGCTTTGGTGCAGTTTGGTGAGTTTGCGACGATCAAAGCGGGGGCGGGCAGTTTGTCTTTTGCTGCAGTGGTATTGTTAACGCTTTGGGCGACGTCAATTTTTGATACGCGTTGGTTATGGGATGTGTGTGCGGATAAGCAAGGTGGTGAACATGTCTGATGTGGTTCCAGCGCGAGTGATTCGCCGTTCTCGCCAGTGGTCATTGGTGTGGTTGGTTCCCGTTGTTGCTTTAATCATTGCAGGTTATATTGGTTACGAAGCATGGCGCAGTCAGGGGCAAACACTAGAAGTTGAGTTTGCCACGGCAACGGGTATCGAGGCGGGTAAAACCCGTGTTCGTTATAAAGATGTGGATGTGGGCAAGGTTACTCAGGTTAGCTTAAGTGATCATCTCGATCATGTTCGCGTTCGCATTGCTATGGATCGAACGATTGCGAAACAATTACGTCAGGATGCCCGCTTTTGGGTGGTGCGTCCCCGTGTCACGACACGAACGATTAGTGGATTAAGTACCCTTTTGTCGGGAGCTTATATTGCGCTGACCCCTGGTGAGTCGAGCGAAGCGTTAGATCGCATTGTGCAGGGGTTAGATGAACCCCCGACATTGAGTGGTGCTTCTGATGGTCGTCAGTTTTGGTTGAGTGCGGATCGTTTGGGTTCGATGGATGTGGGGTCTCCTGTGTTTTATCGAGGTATTGCTGTGGGGGAGGTGGTTTCTTATACCCTTGGCAAAGACGATAGAATGCGTATTCAAGTCTTTGTGCGCAGTCCTTATGATCGATTGGTTCGGAGTGAAACACGATTTTGGAATGTGAATGGCATTGATATCAAAATGAGCAGTGACGGTGTCAGAGCACAAATGGAGTCGCTGCTGTCATTTATGCAGGGCGGTTTGGCGTTTGAAAATATTCTTCAGCTTGATGCTGAACAGCCCGTTCAAGAAGGTCATCTGTTTGCCCTTTATCCCGATAAAGATAGTATTACTCAAGACACGCCAAGTGTCAGACTGAGCTATTTGATGCTGTTTACGGGTAGTGTCGCAGGACTCAGTAATGGTGCTCGTATCGAACATAAAGGATTAGAAGTCGGGCGTGTTCTTGATGTGCGTGCGCGTTTTGATGAACACCAATTGACCGTGGAGCTTCCAGTTTTGGTCGAGTTGTGGCCAGAGCGTTTGGCGTTGGGGCGAGATGCTGAACAGACACGAAAGTTGCTGACGGCAATGATTCATAAAGGCTTAAGAGCGCAACTTAAGCCAGCAAATTTGTTAACGGGTCAGATGTTGATTGATATTGATTACCAAGAAAAAGCACCAGAGGTTGCGTTAGTGCAAGATCATGGTTACGTTGTTTTTCCGACGGTACAGACGGATATGGAGCAGATTATGCATCGTATGGGGAGCGTAATGGCTCAGCTCGAAAAAGCGCCCATTCAAGATACGATTCATGAATTACACCAGACGGCCAAGGGCTTGCATCGGATGCTGGATAGCAAACAAGACTCGTCGGTATTGCGTCAGACAGAAGTGTTATTGAAACAAGTTAATACGACGCTGAGCAAGGTTCAAAGTATGCCAACACAGGTTAATGATACCTTAGCGCAAACACAAACCACCCTGCAAATGCTCAATAAAACGCTAGCAACAACAGATAAGGCGCTGTCGGATGATTCGCTACTACAACACGACATGCGTACCTTAATGCAAGAAGTTGCGCGTGCTGCAGGTGCGATTGAAACCTTGGCTGATACGCTGCAACGTCAACCCAATGCTGTTATTTTTGGGAAGGAATAAAGATGAAAGCGATGATGTTTGTTTTACTGATGAGTGTCTTGTTGGCGGGTTGTTTTTCATCGTCTGTGCGTTATTATGCCTTGCAGGATGGTCAAGCAAGCGCGCTGTTGAGTAACACGCATCCAACAGCGCATCGTGTTGGTGTTAGCGTGGTGACATTGCCGAAACTGCTCAATCGTCCGCAGTTGGTTGTACGTCTATCGGATAGTGAGCTTAAGTTCGAAGAGCAACACCAATGGGGCGGGCGTTTGCAAGAAGAAATCAGTCAACTGTTAGCAACCGAGCTACAAGCTTTGCATCCGCAAGATGGCGTTTATCTTTATCCTGCCGATAATCGCACGATGCCAAACCAACAGTGGTCGGCAGACATTTTGCAGCTCGATGGTATGCTTGGCGGGGTGGTAACCCTACAAGCAAACTGTCGTTTATTGGATAAAAGCAGTCGTTTGCCTGTTTTTGAGCGTAGTGTACAGCACAAGATACAAACAAAAGGCTATGAAATCAGTGATTATATTAATGCCCAGCGTGACTTGTTAAAGACGTTGGCAGCAGCCTGTTCTTGGTGATTTGATTTTGCTCTCCCGTATTAAAAAATGCCATATTCTGTTGTAGGTTTTCTGCTTCGTTGCGTAAGCTTTCTGCCGCAGCCGTCGTTTGCTCTACTAAGGCAGAGTTTTGTTGCGTCACCGCATCAATTTGTGTGATGGCTTGATGCACCTGCGCGATTCCGACACTTTGTTCATGTGAGGATGTGGCAATTTCTTCTATCATCCCTGCAACCTGTTCGACAGAATGAGAGATGCCGCCGAGCATTTCGCCTGATTTATTGGCAAGACGTGTGCCATTTTCGATACGATTGATGCTGTTTTCGATAAGACCTTTAATGTCTTTTGCCGCATCAGCAGACTTGCCAGCCAGTGCTCTTACCTCGCTGGCAACGACGGCAAACCCTCGACCATGTTCGCCAGCTCGTGCAGCTTCGACAGCAGCATTTAGGGCAAGTAGATTGGTTTGGAAGGCAATGCCATCGATAAGGCTGACAATCTCGCTAATTTGATTACTCGAGTCTTGAATGGCTTGCATGGCTGCAATGGTTTGTTGCATGACTTGTACGCCATCGGATGATTGATTTTGTACTTGATGTGCTAGGTCAGCAACCTTTCTCGCATTAGCCGTATTGGCTTGTACTGCTGCTGCCATTTGATGCATGGTTGCGCTGGTTTCTTCTAACGCAGAGGCTTGTTCTTGTACGCGACTAGAAAGATCTGCTGAGCCAGATGAAACTTGTTCCGCTGCGAGGTTAACGGTATTTGCGGAGTTCATTGCTTGTGAAATGATGTTTTTAAGTGTTTTGCTTGACTGGTTAATCGCAGTTTGCAGTTCGTATAGCTGTCCAGCAAAGTCGGCGGTACATTCTTGCGTTAAATCGCCATTGGCTTGAGCGCTAACAATGTGCGTAATACCATTAATTGCCGATGAAATAATATCCATTGCTTCATTAATATCGTGTTTAATGGTTAAGAAGCTGCCTTCTGCTTCCGCTTGAATACGTCGATTAAACTCACCACCTTTCATGCCTTCGACCACAGAGGCAATATCATTCACAATTGCGGCTTCAATGGTTCTATCTAGCCATTCGACAACATAGCCCAAACGGATGTTGTTTAAGTTGATTGGTGTAACGGTAAGTCGAATAACCAATCCTGCAATCTGAAGATCGCTTTGAAAACTTGTGGTAAGTTTTTCGACCATCATGCGCTGGTGTGCTGGGTTTTGATGAAATACGTCCATGTTCGCGCCGACGAGGGTATTCACAGAGAAATGTGGTAAGACCGATTTTAGTTTTGCTTCGTTACGTGTAAACATGCTACGCAACGATGTGTTCATGCTGGTAATATTGAAGTGTGCATCGGCAATCATGATATTGGTTGTTGCGGCATTCAGTGCTGTTGTCATGACTTCTGCTGCACGCATGGCATCGTAGTTTTTAGCATCGGTTTCAGCTGTACGCGAGCGAATCATGTTGAGCGCGAAACCTAAGCGCGTGTTGTCTTCGATTTTGGTTTTAAGACGACCATTCGCAAGGGATTCAATGCCTTTTTCTAATGCGGGGGTGATGTGATTGCTTAAATATAATTGGTAGGCCATATAACCAATGCTTAATACGCCAACAGAGCCACTAATCAGTATGTCAATGAGCGATAAGTTACCCAAAAACAGTGGCAGGCTAACGGCTAGCGTTACAGCAGTAACGGCAATCGGTAAGGTGTTGTTGTTTGATTTTAGTTTTGTATAAGGAAATGCTCTGCGTCCCATTTTGACATCAGCATAAAGTTTTTCTGCTGTCGAAATTTGTTCTCGCGTCGCAGGGTAACGCACAGACAGGTATCCCGTGGTATGACCCTTGTCGATAATTGGACTGGCATTGGCGGCTACCCAGTAGTGATCCCCGTTCTTACGTTGATTTTTAACAATACCAAACCATGGACGACCAGCTTGAATGGTTTGCCAAAAGTCGTTGAAAGCTTCTTTGGGCATGTCGGGATGACGCAGAATGCTGTGGGGTTTGCCTTTAAGTTCTGCGTCGGTATAGCCAGAAGCATCACGAAAGCCTGCGTTATAGTTGACAATGTTTCCTTGTAAATCAGCAGTCGACAAAATGACTGTGTCTGCAGATAGGTGATACTCTTTTTGGCTGGCCATGTTACTTTCCTTCGTTTGGTCATTTGGTGGAATAATGTAAGTACTGGTACGAGAAAAATACTATGGTTCTCTGCTCAGGTATTGTTGTTTTATTATTGTCGAATGTAAAGAAATAAGCAATGGAACGATTAAACTAGAAAGATAAGTTTGATAAGTATTGTTTATGATTAAGCATCGTGGCGCAGTTAAATCTAGCGTAAAAAGAATTGCTTTTTTATTGTAAATTATTGTATAATAACGGATAACGGATAACGGATAACGGATAACGGATAACGGATAACGGATAACGGATAACG
>DZAT01000005.1:0-3876 GCA_022736205.1 Thiomicrospira cyclica | reverse complement strand
GATAAAAAAAATTTGTTCTAGTTGTCTTATTTTTGTTCGATTTTTGGCTCGAATGCTGCCTTAATCGCCATAATTGCTTCGGTGTTTTGAATGAGGGCTTGTACACAACGGGCATCAAAATATTGCCCACTATAAGCTTCTAAGTAAGCAAAGGCTTCTTCTTGACTACGTCCACGGTGATAAGGTCGATCTGATGTTAGTGCGTCAAAGACATCGGCAACGGCAGCGATGCGACTTTCGATAGGGATGTTTTCTGCTGTCAAGCGATAAGGGTAGCCTGTGCCATCAAGACGCTCATGATGGTAGGCTACAATGTTGCGCAAGATGTGGACATGACCTTCTGGATCTAACTCAAACTCATTAATGAGTGTGTCGACGATTTCGACACCTTTAGTGACATGCGTTTGCATAATGATAAATTCGTCGCTGGTCAGTGTGCCATGCTTCAGTAGGAGGGCGTCGGGAACGCCAACTTTGCCAATATCGTGTAATGGCGAGTAGAGAAAAATGTAGTGAATGACTTCATCGGATATGCCTACTTCGTCAGCAATGCTTGTTGCGATTAAGCGAGCGTAATGTGCCATGCGTGCCATGTGTTCGCTGGTCTCTTCGTCTTTAAAGCGCGTAACGGCCTGAGTCATATTGACGGCAGCATGTATCATTTTTAGTGGCAAAATATCGACAATAACCAAAGATTGAATCAGCTCACTGTACACAGATAGGTGGTTTTGCATGATGGGCGTAAAAAATGCAGGCTCGTCAGCGTCGTAAAAAATAAAGCCGAGCAGCTTGTGATTTTGTGTGAACATGGGCAGGGTAAAGCTAGAACGAAATCCAGCTTGCAGGATTTTTTGTGAGTGCTCGCTTAGGTTGTCTGCAAACACATCTAAATTATCGATAATACGTGGTGTAGCGCTATCCGCAATTGCTTGTAGGCTTGGAATCTTTTTGAGTTGCTGTGTGTAGTGGTTTAACGGTGAGCCGCCAGTGGTGGCATTGACGAAAGTGTGCAGCTCATCCGTTTGAGCATTGTACAGCGCAATGGCAATACGCTTGAGTTGCGGCCATTCTTGGCGTAACTCTTCGTGCAGTAAAATGACTTGTTGACTGGTCTGTTGATACTGCTCTGCGTTCATCTGTTACCTCGTTGCGCATGGCTTTATTGCGCAGATTAAAAAACTGCTGAGTTTATCCAAAAATGCACACTAATACTGGCAATATAGCCCAAAGCAATCGCAGGTGTCCAGCGTAAATGACTCATAAAGGTATAGTGTCCGTGCGCTTGTCCCATAAGGGCAACCCCAGCAGCAGAGCCGACCGATAATAAACTACCACCCACGCCCGCTGTAAGCGTTACCAGTAGCCACTGACCCAGCGACATATCGGGCTGCATATTGAGCACCGCGTACATCACAGGGATATTATCGACGACAGCAGAAATAACACCGACGGCAATGTTGGCAGGTGTCGCCCCTAAGTCGCCGTATAGCCACCCCGATAGCTGCGCTAAATAGCCAGCAAAGCCAAGACCTCCCACTGCCAATATCACGCCTAAGAAGAAGAGCAAAGTATCCCATTCGGCTTGCGCCATATGTCCAAAGAAATCAAAGGTATGATTGTGTTGTCCTGGTTTGGCATCGTGGTAGCCGTGTTGTTCAACTCTGTTGAGATAGTAAGAAAAGAATTGTAAGTAAGATAAACCAAGCAACATACCGATAACGGGTGGTAAATGAAGTGTTTGATGCAGTGCTACAGCGGTTGCAATGGTGAGTGTGTTTATGTCGATTGTTTTGGGTGCTGCGCAGTATTTTTATCAAATGCATCTCATCGACATGCAAAGCATTGAGCGGGCTTCTGCAGAGTCCCCTAAGGCACTTCAGGTCTTACTGTTAGCAGAGAAAAGTCTTGCCGAACGTCATGAATTGAGTGAAATATTGGATGCCTTACATGATCATTTTGTGATTGTGGAAGTTTACGATGCTCAACATAAAAAAATACTAGAGCATGTTGACGAGGCAATGACATGGGTCGAGAAGTCGTTAAAAGCTTATCCTCCTCATGGTTTCGGTTTTGGAGATGAGGTTGTTTATCGACGCTTACAGTTATCTGATCAGTGGTTTTGGCAGGTGGTGATGCCACTCAAAAATGGGCTGGGACAACTCGAAGGCTTTTTTGAAGGGGTTTATCATCTTACGCCATCTGAAGAGAAGACGCTCTATCAGTCGGTGTTGTTTTCTGTCGCGATGGTGGTAATGGCAACCTTAATCACTGGCTTGAGTATGTATCCTTTGTTATTGCGCTTAACCCGTAATTTAGAAGACAAATCTAAGGCGGTGTTATTGGGTAACGTCGAGCTGATGGAAGTCATGGGTGAGGCCATTGCGAAGCGTGATTCGGATACTAATATTCATAATTATCGCGTGACTTTGTATGCCATTCGTTTGGCAGAAGCCTTAGGTTATCCAGTAGAAAAAATGTCAGCACTCGTCGCTGGTTCGTTTTTGCATGATGTGGGCAAAATCGGTATTCCTGATGCGATTTTACTAAAAGCGGGTAAGTTGACGGAAGACGAGTTTGCCATCATGAAAACCCATGTGACTATCGGGGCAGAGATTTTGGCGCGTGCGAGTTGGTTAAGTCATGCGCGAGATATTCCTCAGTATCACCATGAAAAATATGATGGTAGTGGTTATATGACAGGTTTGGTTGGTGAGTCGATTCCTTTGTCGGCGCGTATTTTTGCCGTCGTTGATGTGTTCGATGCCTTAACGGCCGACAGACCTTATAAACAAGCCATGCCGTTAGAAAAGGCGATTGGCATTATTCAAGAAGGTTCGGGTACTCACTTTGATCCAGAGATTGTGGCTGTTTTTGTGGTACATGCTGCCCAGTGGTATGCTGATATTTACCAGCAACCGAGTGCAGCGGTCGAAGCAAGCTTGCGTGCGTGCGTATCACAGGTTTTTTCTGGCTAGTTTGTAGGCTAGTGGTAGGCTTTTAGCCAAGCTTGCGTGAGCGCTTCCGCTTGAGCGCGTTGTTCTGCGGGTAAAGCTTTAGCGAGTTTTTCGAGTGGTGCTTTTGCTTTATCGTAACCATTGATGCTGGCAAGACTGAGCCATTTGTAAGCCTGTAGGTCGTCTTGATCGACACCCTTACCCAGTCCGTACAGAATACCTAAATTGTTCTGAGCCTGTGCATGGTTTTGTTGTGCGGCTCTTGCATACCATGCCACAGCGTGTTTGTAATCTTTCTTGAACAACATCCCTGTGGCATAAAAAGAGCCTAGGTCGTTTTGGGCATCGGCATGACCTTGTTCAGCAGCACGAGAAAACCAAGCAAAAGCCAGTTTATAGTTTTGTTCTACGCCTTGCCCATTGCTATATGCTTTGGCAAGTTGGTATTGTGCTTGTGCATTATTTTGCTGCGCGAGCTGCATCCACTCAGCCGATGCGGCTACATAGTCTCCTTTTTGATAGGCAGCGAGTGTCTCATCAAGTCCAGCAATGGCATCGTGTGAGAAAGTCACCATTACCATCAAGGCAGTAGATAGTATTTTGCCAATCATTTTATAACTCCCATAGTTTTCACGTTTAGTTAAACTCTTCAGGATCATACCCCAAGTTCGGGGCTAACCAGCGCTCGGCTTCACCAATGGTCATGCCTTTACGCTGGGCGTAGTCTTCCACTTGGTCACGACCAATCGCCCCCACACCAAAGTAGCGTGATTCTGGATGTGAGAAGTAAAAACCCGATACCGCTGCCGTGGGGTACATAGCAAAGCTTTCGGTAATGGCAAGCCCGATGGCTTCAGTCGGCTTGAGCAGTTCCCATAAAATACCTTTTTCGGTATGCTCGGGGTTAGCTGGATAACCGGGA
>DZAT01000223.1 GCA_022736205.1 Thiomicrospira cyclica | reverse complement strand
TTTAACATTCAGCTTTGTGCTGGGCTGGTCGTGGTTATCGTATAACATAAATTAAGCTCGATAATTTGATGTCATACATTCTACCACTAATCCCATCGCCTGCTCCACACAGGCTGGTGCGAGCAAATAGCCGTGTCGATACAAGCCATTCACCGTCAAAACCCCATCTTTCCAACCAACAAAAGGTAAATTATCAGGTAGGGCAGGGCGGCAATTAACCGACCATTTCACAATCCGCGCTTCGGAAAAACCAGAATGCACACTATATAAAGCACTGAGTAACTCTAAAGCCGAGCGCACAGTCACCTCACCCATATCTTCCGACTCTAATTCTGTCGCACCGATAATAAAGCGATGGTTAGCACGCGGTACAACATACAGCATATAACGTGGATGCATTAAGCGCACAGGTCGTTGCAAAGTCACTTCTGGCGCATCGACGGTTAAGACTTCGCCGCGCACACCACGCACCGAGACAGAGTTTTTCGCCCCTGTACCACGCGCATCGATGACCACATCAAAATCTGACGCTAATGCCGACACATCGTCAATAACGTGTTGCTCGTGCCACACCACCTCCAGCCGTTCGAGCGCAACCGCCAAGGCTGCAAACAATTCACCATTATCGAGCTGTGCTTCCTCGCTCAACATCACGCCATGACTGAAACGTCCAGCCAACGCGGGTTCAGCTTGGGCAATCATTTCACTATTCAACACCTGCACATTCGCACGATGTGCGCTGGGCAAGCGATGCGTCAGCAAGTCTTGAAAATGACGCAAGCTGCTCACATCTTGCTGATGTGCTACCGCTAAGCTACCGTTATGACGATACATCACCGTACAGCCAGAATCGGCTTCCAACTCAGATAACCACTGCGGATAAAGTGCTAACGAACGCATCCCCAGCTCAAATACCTGCGGCTCACTGACAGCCAACTCAGCAAAAGGCGAAATCATAGCAGCAGCCGTCATACCCGCGCTTTGCTCGCCCCGTCGATCATCTTTGTCGTAAAGCGTTACAGAATGTCCCAAACGAGCCAATCGCCACGCCAACAAGCGTCC
>DZAT01000222.1 GCA_022736205.1 Thiomicrospira cyclica | reverse complement strand
GAGCAGAGCAAGCCATGAACCTCATCAAAGACTTTCAATCCGTAGACGATCCGAATAACCTCGGGAGTGCGCCATTAAGTGTGCGCATTACATTGCTACTGCTTATCCTGGCTGCTGTCCTCGGTGCGGCTTATTACTTCGATACCCAAAATTTGCAAGCTCAGCTCGAAATCGAACGCAGCAAGGAGCCTGACCTTAAAAACAAAATCGTTGAAAAACAACAACTCGCCGCAAACCTTGATGCATACAAGGTACAACTTGTCGAAATGGAACAAGTTTTCGTAACTATTCTGCGCCAACTTCCAGGCAAGAAAGAGATTGAAAACCTTATCGTCGATGTCGCGCAGACCTCGCTTGCCGACGGCTTGAAGAACGTGCAAATCCAAGCCCAACCGGAAGTCCTATACGACTACTACGCCGAAGCACCTTACGTTTTGCGCTTCCAGGGCACTTACCACCAACTCGCCAAATTTGTCAGCGATGCTTCTGCCCTACCGAGGATTATCACGCTACATAATTTTGCGACCATCACACCCACAGCAGACTTTGCCAAGGACAAACTGCTTGATTTCAAAATCACCGCCAAGACGTACCGCTACTTGGATGATGAAGAAATCAAGCAACGTGCTCCCGCAAAGCCCGTGGGCAACGCCAAAAAATAAGGAGCAACAAGGATGACAAACAGCACTCGAACCTTATTTTTTGCGTTGTCGGCGCTTGTGCTACCCGCACTGAGTGGGTGTAACCAAGGTCAGAGCGACCTTGAAGCTTTTGTAAATGAAACCATGCAAAAGCCAGGCAAGCCTATTCCGCCAATTCCCCAGCTCAAACCGTATGTGCCATTTATCTACAGTGCCTTTGATGCACGCGATCCTTTCTCTGCGCCTGACTATGTCGAAGAAAAAGTCGATAACGGCATTCGCCCTGACAGCAATCGCAGTAAAGAGCCACTAGAGGCCTTCCCCCTAGATGGCATGGGCATGATGGGCATCATTGAGCGCAATGACCGAACAGAGGCTCTGGTTAGCGCCCCCGACGGCACCATCCACACCGTCGTGGTTGGCA
>DZAT01000221.1 GCA_022736205.1 Thiomicrospira cyclica | reverse complement strand
GAAAAACTTCTACTCCCCCCGTCGGGCTTGTCGCCGGAGCTCCACTCCCTGGCACACCAACCACCGGGACAGGATTCGGGCTGACATTGGCATTGAGCACATCAAACACCACCTTGTTCACCGTCGCGTTCGCCGAACCCACCCGCATAATCAACTGCCGGGGCGAGCCGGTGGGCAAAAGGGTAATGACCGCCCATGCCTGGGAAATTAAGCCCAAAGTAAGCATGCCGATGCCAAATATGTGCCATAAAAGAGCGCGCCAAAAACGAATCCAATTGGACACTGCAACCTCGATATAACTAAAAACGCAGCAAACCAAAGTATTTATGCTTCGTATTACATACAAAAAAGCCTGTCATTTTAAGACAGGCTTTTAAAGTACGCATTAGTACAATGAAAAATTCACAAATTACTAGCAGTGTAAGTAATAGTTTGTGAGGCAGACCCAGTACCTAAAGAAGCAACCATCGCAGGATTAACACTGTAAGTCCATGTTGCGACAGTTACAGTGTTTTTGGAAAAAGTGGTAGGGGTAACGCTGGAAAAATCTGTAGTTGTACCTGGATGGGTCAATGATCCACCTGAACTTGCAACCTGAATATCGCCCGAATCTAAGCCAGAAATAGCGGTACCAAATCCGGTTGTCGAAGCCGTAAGACTCCCTCCCCCCGATGCATTTGTCCATGCAGCAGCACTAACCGCAGAGGACGTTGTTGAAAAACTAATTGTCGGAGCATTACCATCCCAATTGACAGGTTGATTATTGCCAGTAGTTGTAGGTGTAGTAGGAGTAGCGGGAATTGAAATGCTGGCTCCCAAGATAACCTCGTCGATTGTACTACCACTAGTACCAACCTTCAGCAAAATAAGTTGTGGAATTTGCACAGTGATTTTCAGGTCAGCTTTTGCAGTGACGCTAGCAATGGCTCCACTCCCCGTCGAGTTGTAGCCATAAGTACTTTCGGCACGTGCCGCATTGCTAAGCGACACGCTGGCCAAAACGGCAGCCGCGATTACGGATAATTTGACATTCATCTTCATCATTCAACCCTCTTATACGTCCATCAATT
>DZAT01000220.1 GCA_022736205.1 Thiomicrospira cyclica | reverse complement strand
ACACACAAGTTGGAATGCAAATCAGCATTTTACAAGGTTCTGCCGGCGGAACAGCGGTTTATGTTGAAACGCAAACCCCAACCACCAATGCCAATGGTTTAGTAAGTTTGGAAATTGGAACAGGTATTGTTCAAAGTGGCGATTTTACAACCATTAATTGGGCAAACGGACCGTATTTCATTAAAACAGAAACCGACCCAACAGGCGGAACTACTTACACCATTACAGGCACAAGCCAACTGCTAAGCGTACCTTATGCTTTGCATGCAAAAACGGCAGAAAGTATTACTGGTGGCATTACAGAAACCGACCCCAGCGTACCCACCGGCACCCAAAGCGGCGAAATGCAGTACTGGAACGGAACTGCATGGGTATCTGTGGCAGTTGGTAATGAAGGACAGGTTTTAACTTTTTCAGGAGGCGTACCAACATGGACAGGTACACCAAACGTAACCAACCCCACCACCGGCGAAATATGGATGGACCGCAACCTTGGTGCTTCGCAGGTGGCAACAAGCAGCACTGATGCCAATGCTTACGGCGATTTATACCAATGGGGGCGTTTAACCGACGGACATCAAATACGTACCTCCGGAACAACAAGCACTCTTAGCTCTACTGATAATCCCGGACATAGCAATTTTATTCTTGCACCAAATTCACCTTACGACTGGCGCAGCTCACAAAACGATAATTTATGGCAGGGTGTAAGTGGCATTAACAACCCTTGCCCAAGTGGTTACCGCCTGCCAACCGAAGCAGAATTGAACGCTGAACGTACAAGCTGGGGAAGCAACGATGCAACCGGTGCTTTTGCCTCACCGCTTAAATTGCCCGTGGCAGGCTACTGCCTCGGCAGCAATGGTTCGCTCGGCAATGTGGGGTCTTTCGGCGACTATTGGAGTAGTACGGTGGCTGGTACAAACGCCAGAGTCCTGTACTTCAACAGCAGTAATGCCGGCATGGACAGCAACGACCGGGCGAACGGCTTTTCTGTACGTTGTATTAAGGATTAGTTTAGACCTTTTCAAAAGTTTGGAACTTTTGAAAAGGTCTAAACTTTTGAAAAGGTTTAT
>DZAT01000219.1 GCA_022736205.1 Thiomicrospira cyclica | reverse complement strand
AAAAACAACGCAACCTAAGCGAATTTAAAAACTATTTAAAAGGTCTCACATCTCATATCTCACATCTCACATCTCACATCTCATGTCTCAATTCACAAAAACCGCAAACGGAGCCGTGCTGTTCCAAGACAACGCCGGGCAGATATACGGCTTTCAACCCAACTGCTTTGTGCACCCGCACCCGCGCGATGCTCGCATGATAATGCTCTCCGACGATGCCAATCCTCAGGAAACAGACAAGGCATTCAGCTTTGGTTGGGAACAGGTAACAGCGCCTGCCGGAAGTGCATCGCGTAACGAACTTATTTCAACGCTGACAACGGCGTATTTCTACGCATCAGTGTCGGCTTCGGTTACGCTCGACAAATCCGGATTGGCGACCGATGCCAATCAAACGGCGGCACTCGCGGCACTCGCTTTGCTTGCCAAAGAAACGAAACAAGATGCGCTGCTTGACTTATTCAACGCCGTGAAACTCGACACGTTTTTCCGTAACCTGACAATTTGGGAGGCGATGAACAGGCTGGGCAAAGCGTTCATTGCAACGGAGTTCATATCTAATCTCGCTAATAATGCTGCCTATAATATAGGCATCACAACAGGTGAGAAAGAATCGCACGCTGCATTTTCGCTTGCTATGGAAGGTGAGGCGGAGTTTTATTTGTATGAAAACTCGACATTCACAGGAGGGAATACTGTTCTTAACACATGTCGAAACAGGACAATTAACGGAACCCATGCGACTACATTCGTGTCTGTGCCTGCCGTAACTGTCATCGGTTCGCCGCTTGCCAAAGCACGTTCGGGCATGAGCAGTAACGTGAGCGGACAGGCACGCGATGTGATTGAATGGCACTTGAAAGCGAATACGAAATACATCTTACAAATAATTAATCGCTCATCGCAGTCGAATAAGACTGTTAATTTCGAGTGCGAATATTGGGAGGAATAGCATGAAACGTTACGCAAACACAATTATCAGCACACTTATTTTCTTGGCTTGCCTGTTTGCATCGGGCGGCATGGCTTACGTGTATGACCTCACGGTTCGCATACTGCCGTCCGTGGCTCTATGGGCAGGAAC
>DZAT01000040.1 GCA_022736205.1 Thiomicrospira cyclica | reverse complement strand
GTGTCCACCTTCATGCCAATCGGTCATCACATAATGTGTACCGCAATAAGGACAGGTTGCCTGACCTGTGTCTGTAATTGGGATGAACACCTTGGGATGCGAGCTCCACGCAGGCACATTAGGCATAGGACAAGAAAGTGGTAAGTCTTTAGCCGTTATAACAACCTGCTTAGGTGACTTTAACGCACCAACCGTAGCATTCTCAATCATTTTATGATGCTCCTATTAGACCAACGTACGCCAGTCGGCATAGTCTTTATCCTTACCTTGAACCAACGCAAAATACTTCGCTTGCAACTTTGTGGTAATCGGCCCACGAGAACCAGATCCAATAGCACGTCCATCTAATTCACGAATAGGAGTGACTTCAGCAGCGGTTCCTGTAAAGAAGGCTTCATCACAAATATACACTTCATCGCGTGTGATGTTACGTTCGATAACAGGAATGCCCATTTCTGCAGCCAGTTGCATGATGGTTTTACGCGTAATGCCGTCTAATGCACAGTTAAGTAATGGCGTAATCATCACACCGTCACGAACCATAAAGAAGTTTTCACCCGAACCTTCGGATACATAACCATCTTTATCTAATAGTAGCGCTTCATCACAGCCGTGACGAATGGCTTCTTGCAATGCTAACATAGAATTCATGTATGCACCGTTTGCCTTCGCTTTAGTCATAGAAATATTCGGATGATGACGCGTGAACGAAGAGGTAGCAACCTTAATGCCTTTTTCTAAGTTCTCAGCACCCATATAAGCGCCCCACGTCCAAGCAGCAACCATAACATGAACTTTAAGGTTATCGGCACGCAACCCCATCCCTTCAGCACCATAAAATGCCATCGGACGAATATAAGCAGACTTGAGGTTGTTTTCACGAACCGCAGCGCGTTGTGCTTCGTTAATCTCTTCTTTACTATAAGGCATTGCCATGCTCATAATTTTAGCAGAATTAAATAAGCGGTCTGTGTGCGCTTGTAAACGGAAAATGGCTGCACCCTGTTCAGTTTCGTAGGCACGAACACCTTCAAATACACCCATACCATAATGTAATGTGTGTGTTAAAACGTGAACTTTTGCATCGCGCCAAGGCACCATGTTACCGTCTAACCAAATCAAACCATCGCGATCAGCCATTGCTTGCATACTTAATTCCTTCACTAACTTTTTAATTTTTTTAATTTTACGATAAGCCGTCAGCTTCTACCACTAAATTATCAATTAATCTTGTATTTCCTAAACGTGCTGCCATCAACAATACCCAACGCTGATCCGTTGCTAAAGAAGGACGCAATGTATCTGGATGTCGGATATCAATATAATCAATCTGACCAAAGCCACTCGACTTTAATGCTTCTGTTGCTTGCTTAACCAATTTGACAAAATTTCTTTCACCATCCATTAATCGATCTGCCATACTTAATAGTGTCTGGTAAATACGTGGCGCAACAAAGCGTTGTTTATTGGTAAGATACTGATTGCGTGATGACAATGCCAAACCATCAGGTGCTCGTGTTGTCGGTGCGGTTATCACCTCAATAGACCAGTTTAAATCCTTTACCATCTGACGAATAATCGCAACTTGCTGATAGTCTTTTTGCCCGAATATAGCCATATCAGGCTCGACCAAATGAAACAACTTGCCCACGATGGTTGTTACGCCCGTAAAATGACCTGGACGGTTAGCACCACACAAAATACCCGCTAATGAAGGTGGTGCAACGATGGTTGTTGTTTGAGCGACTTCGTTCGCCATACTAAGGCTATCGGGATAGATGACACTTGCATCAGGTGCAAAGACAAGATCCACGCCCAGCAGGGTCAAAGCAAGGGTGTCCTGTTCTAGGGTGCGCGGGTAATGTTCAAAATCTTCACCCTGCGCAAACTGAAGGGGATTAACAAAAATACTCACAACCACCCGATCAGCGCGTTCTCTCGCTAACTTCACGAGTGAAAAATGACCTTCATGTAAATTTCCCATTGTCGGCACCAGCGCAACACGCTGACCCTGCGATGTCCACTGAGAACGGTGCTGCTGCATGTCTTCTAGCGTACGCACAATAGTTAGGCAAGATGGATTAGACATAATGTCACCTGTTTAGGCAGCTGGGAACTGATCAGAGCGCACGGCATCAATAAAGGCAATCACCGCCTGCTCTATCGTGCGTCCATTGATTAAAAATGAAGGCGCAAAGGAAGGCGGATAGGCTGATAAGCCTAGCAGATCGTGTAAAACCAGTACCTGACCATCGGTTTTATTACCAGAGCCAATACCAATTGTGGGAATGGTTAGGGCTTGACTGATACGTGCTGCAACGTCGGGAACAACACATTCTAATACCAGCATCGACGCACCTGCTGCCTCTAATGCTAAGGCATCTGCGAGTAATTTTTCTGCAGCGTCCCCTGTTTTTCCTGCTGTTTTATAACCCAAACGCAGTGCTTGCTGCGGTAACAACCCCAAATGGGCACAAACAGGAACGCCTTGCTGCGTTAGCGTCGCAATAATCGGCACGACGGATTGATCCCCTTCGATTTTAACCATCTGTACGCTCGACTTTTGCATCAGCTGCTTAGCAGAATAGAGCGCATCGCTTAATGATGCTGCCGTCATGAAGGGTAAATCGACCATAATCCAAGCCTTAGGTGCACCACGTCGCACAAGGGTGGCGTGATAAATCATGTCCTCTAAGGTAACAGGAACCGTACTCTGATGTCCTTGCACCACCATACCCAACGAATCACCAACCAACAAGATATCGACACCACAGGCATCTAGTAATCGAGCAAAGCTGGCATCGTAAGCCGTTAAGCAGGTTAGTTTTTTGCCCTCAGATTTGTAGGACAGTAATTTAGCGAGTTTATTCACAATGACGACACTCCATCAAGTGATGATAAGGGGTGGGCAGCAAAATCAGCCGCAACATGAATAGAAAGGACAGCGCCCAAGTTAGGAATGATGTAATCAGGCGCAATATCTCGCCACGGCAAGACAACAAAATCACGCGACACAATACCAGGATGAGGCAGCGTTAACCGTTCGCTATGAACAACAAGATCATCAATCGACAAAATATCAATATCTAAGGTGCGAGCACCCCAACGAACGCTTCTATTACGATGATGTGTCTGCTCTATCCATTGACATAAATCGAGCAGAGCCAATGGGGATAACTCAGTTTCAATTTCGACAACGGCATTAACATAGTCGGGTTGGTCTTGAGGCCCCATCGGGGATGATCCATACAAACGAGAGGTTTGCATAAAAACAATATCCGCCATCTGACGCAAGGTTTCGATTGCCGTCAGAATTTGTTGCTCTGGCTGTGCTAAATTAGCACCTAATCCTAAAAAAACACGCAACGAAACGTCTCGGCTTAACGATGACGGTAACGGCGGCGGCGCTTAGATGCATCGCGTTTTTCTGAATGTGCTTCACCAATATCGCTTTGCATCTGTTGGCTACCTTGATTCGACAAAGCAGTCAGCAACCACTCAGGGTGTTCTAATTGTACTTGTTCCCAGTAGGCTACATCTTTTTGCAAACTAGGTACTGCCAAAGCACGCAATGCTAAGAAGTCAAAGGCTGCTCTGAACCGTGGCAACGCCAACACGCGTTCCGCTTTATGTTGCATGGTTATTAATGGTAACTGCGTTGCCCAAATTTCTTTAACTTGCTGGATAACAGGGCGAGGAATGCTGGTTCGTTCACTTTGTTCATTCAAAACGGTTGTTGCCATTTTGAGCATCTCATCAATGTGCACAGGTGAACCTTCATCGCATTCCAATGCTGTCCATAATGCTTCCCACATCATCAGCGCGAACAAAAAGGCTGGATTAACCCCTTTATCGCTGACGATACGCGCATCTGTTTGCTTCAATCCTGCAGGAATAACAATCGCTGACCAAGACGAAAACTGCTGTAAACAAAACTCTGTCTGGTCAAACAAACCACCCAGCAAACCATGCTCACGCAGCTTTTCGAACACGCAAGCTGCCTGACCACCGTGAAACAACTTCAACACTTCTTCATATAACCGCGCTGGCGCTGTTTCTGCTAATAAATGAGACAGTACAGGCAGTGGCTCTGCCGTTTCTTTTGGTAACGCTAAGCCTAACTTGCAAGCAAAACGCACGGCACGAATCATACGTACAGGATCTTCACGATAACGCAGTGCAGGATCACCAATCAAACGAATAAGACCTGCATTCAAATCGTCTAGCGCACCAACGTAATCAACCAGACTAAAATCTTCGATATTATAATAAAGAGCATTGATGGTAAAATCACGACGCCAGACATCT
Source organism: Thiomicrospira cyclica (assembly GCA_022736205.1). Lineage (GTDB taxonomy): Bacteria > Pseudomonadota > Gammaproteobacteria > Thiomicrospirales > Thiomicrospiraceae. The sequence goes on along the minus strand of DZAT01000040.1, from coordinate 13,709 downwards.
TCATCGCGCGAACCGTAAATATTGTCGCGACGCACCATGCCCTGATCATCAATCAGGCGATCACCGCGCTCATCGCTTTGTGCCCTAAAGGTCGCTACCTCAATGACTTTATCGCCAACATGAACATGCGCTAAACGAAAGCGCCGCCCAATAATGCGACATCGACTACGAAAAACGGTTTTAATTTGATCCGGCGTTGCATTGGTAACCACATCAAAGTCTTTTGGTTCCAGTCCGAGCAGCATATCGCGAAGACCGCCGCCAACTAAGTAGGCTTCATAACCACTACGTGCAAGCGTATAAAGAATATCAAGAACACCCTTGTCGATGTTGCTGCGACTGATGCTGTGCTCTGAACGAGCGATAATACGGGGTATCACATTCACGTAATTTGTGAACCTTTTAGATATAAAAACGGGTCTGAAAATCAGACCCGCTTTTGAAAGTATTCTGGTAGTCGCGAGTGGACTCGAACCACCGACCCCCACCATGTCAAGGTGGTGCTCTAACCAACTGAGCTACGCGACTGTTAATTCTACTTACCAATCAGTAAGGGTATCTAAAGGGTATAACCCGAGATACCAAGCTACTCGACAGTTAACTGAGCCTGATTAGTTAAGCTGCATCTGACATAGCCAAGATACGAATACTATACACGACGATGCAGCCGTTGTAAAGGAGCGCGCGCGTTAAGTTATTAACGTTTCGCATAAGATAATAAGGTTTTTGCCAATAAGGCTTTAATTTCGGGAATACACGAACCACAATTCGTACCCGCCTGACAACACCCCCCCACGGCTTCGACTGTATTTGCCCCATTGGCAATAGCGGCTTCGATTGTTTTCTGACCGACTTGAAAACAAGCACAGATCATCGCACCCACATCAGCCACATTACTATCTTTTCCCAACAACAGAGCAAAGCGTTGGCTGTCTGTTAGGTTATCTTGCGCAAACAAGCTGGCTACCCAATCGGCACTGGGTAAGCGCTCATCGGTTTGTGGCGCAACAAACAGCACCGATTGCAGAAGGTCATTATTAAGACTTGCTACACGAACAATTCCCAGCGCACTGTCTGTGTAGCTCAGTTGCTCGCCTTGCAATGAAAAATCAGACAAAGTGAACGGCATATCGCTGGCAAGTTTCCATAAGGTCACACCTGTTAAAGACACTTTAATCCAATAGGAGGTTGTCGGTTGCCAGTCGTTGCGCAATAAAAACCATCCTTGCCAAAGCGTATCAAACTTCTCGACAGACACCACAGCATGTTTCGATTCTGGCTGACCCGACAAAGGGTCTGCATGCGAGGGAATCAGTGCATCGATGCGAGCCGATGACGCATAAACGCTCGTCCAATGCATGGGGACAAACAAATTCCCACGTTGCAAACCAGCATCCAACTCAACTCGCAACAGATTACTGGCTAGGCGCGAACTGACGCGCACAATATCGCCTGCTTGCACGCCAAGCTGTGACGCATCGTCAGGATGCATCGACAACAAAGGCTCACTGCGATGTTGCATCAAGCGCGGGGCAAGCGCGGTGCGTGTCATAGTGTGCCACTGGTCACGATAACGCCCCGTGTTTAGAATAAACGGATAGTCCGAACATACCTGCTCGACGGGTAAACGTGGCGTAATGGCGATAAAATTCGCTTTGCGATTAGGCGTAAAAAACTGCCCATCGGCAAACAAGCGCTTTGACCCTTTTGGATTGACGGCATTGATAGGCCATTGCATCGGTGCAAGTGCGTCATAATCGGCATCAGAAATCGTTTGCAAAGCCGAAATATCAAAATCACGACGACTCAGCACACCATCATTTTCAAAGCCAGACAATGCCGCGTGCTCGCGAAAAATATCTGCTACGCTGGTGTAATCAAAACCAGAAAACCCCATGCGTTGGGCTACCTGTGCAATCCACCACCAATCGGGTTTGGCATTGTCTGGCAGAGGTAAAAAGGTACGTTGACGCGAAATGGTGCGGTCGGAGTTGGTGATCGTTCCGTCTTTTTCACCCCAAGCAGCGGCTGGCAATTTTATATGTGCTAGATTGACCGTATCCGTGTTCGTTATATTGTCCGAAATGACCACCAGCGGACAGACTTCGAGTGCGGCACGCACAAAATCGGCATCAGGCATACTCACCACAGGATTAGTATGCATAATCCATATCGCTTTGATTTTGCCTTCATGAACCGCTTTGAACATATCAACCGCTTTTAAACCATTGTCCTGCGCCATATTGGTTGCACCCCAAAATCGCGCCACGCGGTCAATGTCATCAGGCTTGTTGAAGTCCATATGTGCTGCTAATTGATTCGCCAATCCGCCCACTTCTCGTCCACCCATAGCATTAGGTTGACCCGTAATCGAAAAAGGCGAAGCACCCACCTGCCCCACACGTCCCGTTGCTAAATGGCAGTTAATGATCGCATTCGATTTATCTACCCCAGAGCTAGATTGGTTTACACCTTGCGAATAAAAGGTCACGGTTTTGGCGGTTTCTGCAAACCATTGGTAAAACTGCTCAACCGACTCAATACTTAACCCACACACTTGTGCAACACTGTCGATACTCGGTGCCGTTGCTTGAGCCTGTGCTAAAGTATCATCAAAACCTTGCGTGAACTGGTCAATGTAATCTTGGTTGATTAAGCCATATTGCGATAAATAAGTCAGCAAACCATTAAACAGATAAGCATCTGTGCCTGCTTTGAGCGGTAAGTGCAAATCGGCAATATCATTAGTTGCAGTGACACGAGGATCGATGATGACTACTTTTTTATGTGTTTTGCTGCGCTTACTTTGCGCCATTTGTTGAAACAAAATTGGGTGCGCGTAGGCAGCATTCGAACCGACCAACACCAACAAATCAGCTTCATCTAAATCCTCGTAACTCGCTGGCACACCATCGCACCCAAAAGCGCGTTTATAGCCCACCACTGCCGATGCCATACATAAGCGCGAGTTAGTATCGATGTTGGCACTGCCAATAAAGCCCTTCATCAGCTTATTGGCAACATAGTAGTCTTCGGTTAGCAATTGCCCAGAGACATAAAAGGCGACGGCATCAGCACCATACTCGGCAATCACCTTGCTGAACCCATTGGCAATGGCATTAATCGCCTCATCTACTGAAGCGACTTGCTGGCCAATCATCGGCTGCAATAAACGCCCATCTAGCGATAGGGTTTCCCCAACAGCGGTGCCTTTGACACACAACTTACCAAAGCTGGCTGGATGGGTTTTATCACCTTTTACGCCAATGTTATCGGCATTAACCGTCACTTCAATACCACAACCAACGCCACAATAAGGGCAAGTGGTACGAACAGCGTTTTGATTGTCTTGCATAAGTGCCTTCTAATTTATCGTCCAAATGGATTCAGTCAATCACGCAACCCAAACATCCCCACCCTCAACCTTCACAGCATAAACTGTCAAAGTCGCATCTGACTTTTCCACACACACACCTGTACTCAAGCTGTAATGTTCTTTGTACAAAGGCGAAGCAACCACCAACTCGCCCTTAATCGAGCCGACAATGCCACGCGAAATCACATTGGCTTGTCCAATCGGGTCATAGTTCGATAGAGCGTAAACCTGCCCATCAACATAAAACAAAGCAATCGCTTTACCGTTCAATAATGCTGGAATACCCGCATCAGGAATCAAATCACTGAGCGCGCAGATTTTTATAAATTCAGACATGTTGCTTCCCCTTAAACCAATTCAATCGCTAGGCTTTCTAGTTTTTCCTGAGCCGTCGCAGGACGCAATTGTCCGCGCTCACGTACATAAAGCTGCTCTGGGTCTTTGGCATCGTCGTTAACGAAGTTGTAGAAAAGTTTTGCCTTTTCTGGATCATCGACCACTTGTTGCCAATCGCATTGATAGGTATCCACTAACGCCTGCATTTGCATTTCTAAATGCATTCCAATCCCTAAACTATCTTCGATGACAACCTGACGCAAATAATCAATACCGCCTTCTAAATTACCCAACCAAGTCGCTGTACGCTCTAAACGTCCAGCGGTTTGAATGTAAAACATGATAAAACGGTCGATATATTTGTATAAAGTCGCTTCGTCCAAATCGACGGCGAATAAGTCAGCATGACGTGGTTTCATGCCACCATTACCGCAGACAAATAAATTCCATCCATTCTCTGTGGCAATGACACCGACATCCTTAGCCTGCGCCTCGGCACATTCACGGGTACAGCCAGAGACGCCCATTTTCATTTTGTGCGGCGAGCGCACACCCTTGTAACGATTTTCTAAATCAATCGCCATCTTGACCGAATCTAACATGCCATAACGACACCAAGTCGACCCAACACACGATTTCACGGTACGCAAGGCTTTCGCATACGCCTGACCCGACTCAAAGCCTGCATCAATTAAGCGTTGCCAAATGGTCGGCATATCGGGTAGTTTCGCGCCAAACAAGACAATGCGCTGACCACCATTAATTTTGGTGTAAAGCTGATAATCCTTAGCGACCTGCCCCAACACAATAAGTTTATCGGGTGTAATCTCGCCCCCAGGGACACGAGGAATAATGGAATAAGTACCATCTTTTTGCATATTACCCAAGTAACGGTCGTTGGTGTCTTGCAGCGGAATATTTTTCTTATCCAAAGCGTAAGCATTCCACACCGAGCCTAAAATCGAGCCAATCGCTGGTTTACAAATATCACAACCATGACCTTCACCATGGGCGTGCAAGACCGATTCAAAGTCTTTGTGTCCTTCGACTTTAACAATGTGATACAACTCTTGACGTGAATAAGGGAAGTGCTCACAAATTGCTTTGCTAACTTCCACGCCACGCTTGGCCAATTCGGCATTAACCACCGATGTCACCAACTGCGTGCACCCACCACAGCCAGTACAGGCTTTGGTGGCATTTTTGACATCTGCCAAACAAGTTGCACCATCATCTATTGCTTGAATGATTTTGCCTTTGCTCACATCGTAACACGAGCACAACTGAGCGCTATCGGGTAAAGCATCGGCACCAAATGCGGGCTTACTGCCCGAACGCGCTGGCAAAATCAAATCATCGGGATGCTCGGGCAAATTCATATCGTTCAATTTGAGTTGCAGTAAATTACCGTAATCATCGACATCGCCCACCAATACCGCACCTAATAGCTTTTTACCGTCGCTCGACACCACCAGTTTCTTATAAACTTCTTGCGGACCGTTTTCATAGATGTACGACTTAGCTGCCTCGTCTGTGCCGTGCGGATCGCCAATCGATGCCACATCGACACCCATTAGCTTGAGTTTGGTAGACATATCTGCTCCAGCAAACGCAGCTGGCTTATGATTGAGCTGATCGACCACCACCTGTGCCATCGCATAGCCAGGCGCAACCAAGCCGTAAATCATACCACCATGTAGCGCACATTCACCGATGGCATACACATGCGCTGCGCTGGTCTGACACTGATCGTTAATGACAATACCCCCACGCGCCCCCATCGCAATACCAGACTGCTTTGCCAACTCATCGCGCGGACGAATGCCTGCTGAAAACAAAATAAAATCGGTTTCTAAGCTTTCACCATCGTTAAACACCATTTTATGACGCGCTGTTTCGCCATCTTCAATAATTTTTGTGCCCTTACTAGTATGGATTTTCACACCCAATTTCTCGATTTTGCGACGCAACATACTCGCACCACCATTATCGAGCTGAACAGGCATAAGTCGTGGCGCAAACTCAACGACATGCGTTTGCAAGCCCAAATCGACTAGCGCTTTTGCGGCCTCTAAACCGAGCAACCCACCACCGACAACCACACCAATTTTGCTGCGCGTTGCGGCTTCTTTCATCGCCTCTAAATCTTCGATGGTACGATAGACCAAACACGCATCGCGGTTATTACCTTCTATCGGTGGCACAAAGGGATAAGAACCCGTTGCCAGTACCAACTTATCATAAGCCATCGACACGCCAGAAGCCGTGGTGATGGTTTGTGCTGTGGTATCAATCGACATCACTTTTTCGTTTAAGCGAATATCGATGCCGTTGCTTTCATAAAAACCAACAGGTACTAACGATAAATCTTCAGCCGTTTTGCCGCTAAAATAAGACGACAAATAGACGCGATCGTATGCCACGCGCGGCTCTTCACCAAACACGGTTACGGCGTAGTCAGCAAATGCCGAAGAGCTCACAAACTTATCTAAAAAAGCATGACCGACCATGCCATTACCCACCACCACTAACTTCTTTTTCATATCTAACTCTCTCTTACTGGCCAAATACCAATTCAGCACGATGTGCAACCGACACAGGAATCGCTTGCTGATATTGATTAAAAATGGTCTGTGCTTGATTGATATTGCCCAGCAACACCGCCCCCGTCACACAACCTTGTGGCGATAACATCACCTTGCGATACACGCCCTTTGCGCCATCTTCATAAACCAATGCCTGAGTGTCGCTTTGACCCATCGGATCACCAAAGGCGTAGAGCGTTACACCCGATACCTTTAACTGCGTCGCCGTTGACAGGTTGCGAAAATCATCAACCGCCTCGCTCATCAACTGACCAACCAACACCGATACCTGCCGATAAATCGGCGCAACCAGTCCGTAAGTCTGACCCTCAAACTCGCTACACTCTCCCACGGCATAGACATCAAACACCGAAGTACGACACTGCCCATCAACGATCACACCACGATTGACAATCAAACCCGCCGTCTTCGCTAGTCCAGCATTCGGACGAATACCAATTGCCATGATCACCGCCTGAGCAGCCAAAGTTTCCCCTGAACTGAGCTGAAAGGCTTCAACCGAATCCATGCCAAAAATTGATGCCACTTGCGACGACAAGACAAACTGCATGCCCATGCTTTCTAAATGCGTCTGCAATAAAGCACCCGCCGCAACATCCAGCTGCTGACTCATCACTCGATTAGAACGATGCACCACCGTAACCTCAAAACCCTGCTTGACCAAACCATAAGCGGCCTCAAGCCCCAACAACCCAGCCCCAACGACGACGATGCGTCCATTATTAGGACTGAGTGCCAACATGCGTTGCACATCAAACACATCGCGAAAAGACATCACGCCTAACAGGTTATTTCCAGCGACATCAACCATGACAGGAAGCGATCCTGTTGCCAGAACCAACGTATCGTAGTCATGAACATCACCAGTGGCATCGGTTAAGCACTTCGCTTGCGTATCAATTGACACAACCTTTCGACCAGAAAACCATGTCATATCGTGCTGTTCAAACCAAGCTGCATCATGACTGGTAATGTCATCCAGCGTCGTTTCGCCCGATAGCACATGCGATAACTGAATACGGTTATAGCCGCCGTGCGACTCCTCACCAAAAACAACAATGTCGTAACGCTGTTGCGCTTGCCGTTTGACTAACTCATCGAGCAAACGCACCGCCGCCATCCCGAGTCCGACAATGATAAGCTTCTGCTTTTTCATGATTAGTGATCGTCTTTACGATGTTTGTCGTATAAAAATGTCAACACGGCTTGTCTGCAACGCAAATACTCCGCATCACCAGCTAAGGCTAAACGACTGCGAGGGCGTTCTAAACGAACCGACAAAATCTCACCGACCGTTGCCGCTGGGCCATTGGTCATCATGACAATTTTGTCCGACAGCAACACCGCTTCATCGACATCGTGTGTGACCATCACCACGGTGGTGTTAATTTCGGCACAAATTTTCATTAACTCATCTTGCAAATGAGCGCGAGTTAACGCATCTAACGCACCGAAAGGTTCATCCATCAGCAATACTTTGGGCTGCATGGCAAGTGCACGTGCAATCCCCACACGTTGCTTCATGCCACCCGAAATTTCATTCGGGCGTTTATGTGCGGCATGATCCATATGTACCAATTTCAGGTTGTAATTTACCCAGTCATCTTTTTCGGCTTTGGTTTTTGTTTTAGCAAAAACTGAATCGACAGCCAGCATTACATTTTCGTACACAGTCAACCAAGGCAGTAGCGAATGGTTTTGAAACACCACCGCCCGCTCAGGACCAGGACCTGCAATTTCACGATCGGCGCATAATGCGACCCCCTCTGAGGCTGGATACAAACCAGCAATGATGTTCAACACCGTTGACTTACCGCAACCCGAGTGCCCAATAATCGACACAAACTCGCCTTGCTTAATGTTAATGTTCACATCTTTGAGCGCTGTAAACGCCCCAGACTTAGTGTGAAACGTCATCTCGATGTTTTCTAACGAAACAAATTTATCTAAGTTCATAATATGAATTACCTATGTATTATCCCCAAAGGGTTTGGGGGTCTGGGGGAAGGGTTGATTTTCATCAATGGAATATGATTAATAAACACCCTTCCTCCAGCCAAAAAACGATAAGATAATAAAAGCTCGCTTTTATTATTCACCGTAGCTAAAGCGTTGCGCTAACCACACCAAAGCGGCTTCTAACATCAAACCAATCATCCCAATGACAATAATGGCAACCAAAATATGCGCGACGTTTAAGTTATTCCACTCATCCCACACCCAGAACCCGATACCAATACCGCCCGTCAGCATTTCGGCAGCCACAATCACTAACCACGCCACACCAATCGCCAAACGAACACCTGTTAGCAAATAAGGCAACACCGCAGGAATCATGATTTTGGTCATAATTTGCCATTCATTTAAGCGCAACACTTTTGCCACATTCATGTAGTCTGATGGCACACGCGACACACCGACAGCGGTATTAATGATCATAGGCCAAATACTAGAGATGAAAATAACCCAAATTGCTGCCCAATGCGTCGAATTAAAAATCAATAACCCTAATGGCAACCAAGCCAATGGCGACACAGGGCGCAACAAACTGATAATCGGATTAAAGGCACGCGATGCAAACAACGAACGACCAATCCAAAAACCCAATGGAATACCCACCAATGCAGCCAAACCAAACCCTAAGCCAACACGACCTAAAGAATACATGATGTTCCAACCAATCCCTTTATCGTTAGGACCATTGTCATAGAAAGGGTCAGCAAACAACTCCACACCTGCCGTCCAAGTCACCGCTGGCGTAGGGATTTTGCCGTCGGTTGCCGTCGACACGCCCGACCACAACAAAATAAAAAACAGGATGCCTAATAGTGTTGGCGCTAACCACAATAAAAAGGACTTCAATTGCATTTGCGACATAGCAAACTCCTAAATACAAGGCAAAGGCTGCCCAACCCATGCAGAACATGGGGTAGACAGACTCAAAACGAACTAAAAATTAAGCTTTGATCGCGAAAGAAGCGGCATATTCTTTAGGATTAGAACCATCCCAAACCTTGCCATCCATTAACTTGCAAGAACGCATATCAGAACTTGGCAACGCAACTTTTGCCATTGCTGCTGCGTCTTTGTACACATCGATACGGTTAACCGACTTGGCAACCGCTAAATAATCAGGATCTGTTTTTAACATGCCCCAACGCTTATGTTGTGTCATGAACCACATCGCATCGGACAAGTAAGGGAAGTTGACCACGCCGTCACCAAAAAACTTCATGTAGTTTTTATCATCCCACGTTTTACCAGCCCCATTGTCATAATGCCCTTCTAGGCGACCATCAATGACGTTCACTTCGGTATTAACATACGACTTAGTTGCAATCACTTCGGCTGTTTCACGACGATTACTCATCTGATCGATATATTTAGAAGCATCTAAAATGGCAGCAACCATCGCACGCGCGGTGTTCGGATATTGATCGACCCAAGCCTTGGTTGTACCCAATACTTTTTCGGGATGATCCTGCCAGATATCTTGCGTGGTTGTCGCTGTAAAGCCAATTTTGTCCATAATGGCACGCGCATTCCACGGCTCACCCACACAATAACCATCCATATTACCAACGCGCATATTGGCAACCATCTGGGGCGGTGGTACCACAATGTTTTTTACGTCGCTAATCGGATTAATATCATTGGCAGCGAGCCAATAGTTTAACCACATGGCATGCGTGCCTGTCGGGAAGGTTTGAGCAAAGGTATATTCGCGCTTATCGCTGGTAATTAATTTGCGAAGTGCCTCGCCATCCATCACGCCTTTATCTCTGAGCGCATTCGATAAAGTAATCGCCTGACCATTGTTATTCAATGTCATCAATACCGACATATCCTTTTGTGGACCACCAACCCCCATTTGCAGACCGTACACCAATCCATAAAGAACGTGCGAGGCATCCAATTCGCCATTGGTCAGTTTATCGCGAACAGCAGCCCAAGAAGCCTCTTTCGACGGAATGATATTAATACCATATTTTTTATCAAACCCTTTTACCGAAGCCATCACCACGCTGGCACAGTCAGTTAATGGGATAAAACCAATTTTTACGTCTGTTTTTTCAGGCGCATCGGAACCTGCAGCCCAAGCCCCAATACGCACACCAGGGGAAACCAAACTCATAAACGCCGCTCCTGTTAACAGCGCCCCGCCTTTAATAAAACTGCGACGAGATAATCCCGTTGCTGCTGTATCAATAATAGAAGCGCCCACATTTGAATCAACCTTGTTTTTGTCAGTCATGACAGTCTCTCCCTATTATAAAAACAAAAAAGGCGTTCAACCACTCAACTTTTCACAAATGAAAAGGAACGGTTGAACGCCTTCGTTCGATTAGCAGATCGTCATTGACCCACCATTATTGTTTTTAAATAAAGCTAGATAAGTACCAATTAATATATAGTTATTATTTATCATATAGTTGATTAAAAAACAACAAATCATCAAGCTTATATTTTAATAAAAAAACTCCAAAATAGAAATAGTTGCACCATAATAATATTTTGGTCATAAATAGGTAATAAAGGCAATTTAAGATGCTACAATAGCGTAACTATACTATGTAATGGAACCCTGTCATGCCAGATACAGACAGTATCGAACAGATCTTAGCAGAATCAAGATTGGTTGTTCATCTACAACCCATTACCGCCATCAGCGGACGCACGGTATTTGGTTTTGAGTCCCTGATTAGAGGCATAGATCATAACGGCAACCTGATCCCTCCTTTCACGCTTTTCGAAATGGCGCGACAAAAAGGCATGACGCTCGCATTAGATAAAATTGCCAGAACACTGGCTGTGCAAGCTTTTGAACCCTTGTGGCAACAAGATAAAAAACGTATCTTATTCGTTAACTTTGAACCTAAACTCATCGAAAACTTTGAGGCAGGTAACTCTCTGTTTTACGGCGAATTACAAAAAGCAGGCATTCCTTACCAAAACATCGTGCTCGAGGTTAAAGAGGACGAAATCGGTGACACCAACAAACTGAAAGACTTCTGTGATCACTATCGAAAAATAGGCTTTAATATTGCCTTAGATGATTTTGGTTCTGGACAATCTAGCTTTGACAGAATTGCCATCGTGCGCCCAGACATTATTAAAATCGATCGCAGCTTGATGACCAATATTAGCCAAAATCAAATTCATCAAGAAATTGTTAATGCAATTTGTAAAATGTGCCAAAACATTGGTGCTTTAGCCTTAGCAGAAGGGAGCGAAACCTTAGATGAAACGGTTTTTGCCATTGCTCACGGCGCACTGCTGATGCAGGGCTATTACTTTGCTAAACCCAGTGCAAATCCACTAGATCATCAATTAAGCGAAAAAGTAAGTGCCGTTCAACATTGTTATGCCCAAATGATGAGTAACTTACAACTTGAAATGAACAGCGTTCATCAAATGGCAAAACAGGTAGAAGATCAATTTTTGACGATTATGAATACAGTCGAAACGTTTGAGCACTGGGAAGCAGTTGCACAGCCGCTGCTAACCGCTTGCCCAAACATAGAAGCCATTTACCTTATTGACAACAACAACAAACAAGTCGGCTCAACCCTGATTAAAAGTCAAACGCGTGCCTTGTACGAACCAACATTACATGGTCACGACTATTCACTCAAAACCTACTATGTTCGTGCACGCAACGCCATCAATGGCAGACATTTAACGCGACCTTACCTATCGCTCGCATCGGGTAGCCTGTGTCGGACGCACGCTTCTTGCATTTCGATTCAAGAAAAACCGTTTATGCTTTGCGTTGACTTTGCCGTTTAATCGCCATCATGATGCATGAATAAACCGCCTGCTAAAAATTGCATCAGATCCTCTTCAAATAAAGGCTTGGCATAAAAATACCCCTGCGCCATTTGGCAACCATTATCACGCAAGAAGCTGGCTTGAGCTTCTGTCTCGACCCCTTCAGCAATGGTTTCGATATTGAGCGCTTTTGCCAATGCCAACACTGCCTGACAAATTGCTTCATCTTCACTATCAGTACCGATATCTCGCACAAACGACTGATCTATTTTTAACAGCTGAATGGGGTAACGTTTTAAATAACTGAGTGATGAATAACCCGTACCAAAGTCATCAATTGCTAAACGCACCCCCAAAGTACGTATTTCGGCTAAAATTTGAATGGCTTTTTCTGGTTCTGTCATGACAAGTCGTTCGGTAATTTCAAGTTCGAGCTGACCCGCTTTAATCATAGAATTTGCGGCGAGTAACTCGCGAATACGTGCGACAAAATTATCCTTGCGAAACTCGCGTGCCGAAATATTGACCGATAAACGTAAGTCAGGATAGCCCGCCTGCTGAATACGGGTTAATTGCTGCAATCCTTGGCGCAGCACCCAATCACTAATATCAATAATAAAATCTGATTTTTCGGCAATGGGAATAAAATCGTCAGGTGAGACAACGCCTAACGTTGGGTGTTTCCAGCGTAATAATGCCTCTAACCCCACAATAGAACCTGTTACAAAATCAATTTGCGGCTGAAACGCCAAACAAAATTGTGACTTGCTGATCGCTTCGCGCAATGCCATATCAATCGATAGCGACGCACGTGCTTCATCCTCCATCCAAAATTGAAAGCAAACGTAAGTATTCCGACCTGCCGCCTTAGCCTGATACATTGCCACATCGGCATGTTTAAGCAACGTATCATAATTCAGACCATTATCTGGATAAATCGCAACGCCAATAGAAGCTGAAACGGCTAACTGATATTCTTGAATGGGATAAAGTGCAACCAGACTTTCCATAACGCGACTCGCAAAATCAACGAGTTTTTCGCAAGTGGCACCGTTGAGCAGCAAAACGAACTCATCGCCACCAAGGCGAGCCAAGGTATCTTCTTGGCGCATAAACTGTTTAATGCGTGCTGTCACTTCTTTCAGTAATAAGTCGCCCACATCGTGACCAAAAACATCGTTTACCTCTTTAAAGTGATCTAAGTCGATAAACATCAACGCAAAAACGCGGGCATCACGGCTGCTTTCGCGAATCAGTTGTTCGACACGTTCACGCAACAAAAACCGATTCGCTGCGCCCGTGAGCATATCGTAAAAAGCCAGCTGATGAATGGCTTCTTCGGACTGTTTACGCTGGGTAATGTCACTAAAGACACCAATGTAGTTCGTAATATGATTGCTTTTGTTTCTGATGGTGCTTACCGACAAGTACTCGGGATAGCTTTCCCCTGTTTTACGCTGACTCCACAGCTCTCCTTCCCAATGCCCTGTTTCAAGAATTTGCTGCCACATTGCCAGATAAAACTCAGGATGTTGCTTATTTGACATCACGAAATGCGTGTTTTTCCCTAGTACTTCTTGCTCGGTGTAACCTGTGAGTACTTCGAAAGCTTTATTGAC
>DZAT01000218.1 GCA_022736205.1 Thiomicrospira cyclica | reverse complement strand
CGTAGTTGGAATCGCTTTGGGCAATACAGATGTTTTGTGTATTCGCATGTAAAGGGCCTGCCATTCAATTGTGGTCAAGACGGTCGTGCATGGCGACAACGGATCAGTGCGGTTGATATAAGTCAGCCATTGCAAACGCCACGCGACGACACACATCAGCGCAATATAATTTTTGAGACGCGCAGCAGTTTGTAAACGACAATCTTCAACCCGGCAACCCGATTTGATGATTTTATGCAGGACTTCAATCTGCCAGCGACAGCAATACCACTCAATCACCTGCACGGCTTGGTTAAAATTCTTGACCAGCGTGTTTGTCAGCAACAGCCACTCGATCGGTTCTTTGATATCGGCGGGCGGATTTTCTTCACGCACCAAAATCGCTGTGAGGGTGACCGATGGCAACTTCTTTTGGCGCGGACGCCAAGGCGCTAGTAATTTAACGGTGCAATATCGAACAGTGACAGTGGCTTGACGCGCCGCTCTTTTATCATTGCCCACAATGTCAACCGTGAGTTCGCCAGCCTGTTTTTGGACTTCAACCTTTGCCCATAGTTTTTTGGTCGCTTCATCTAATCGCCGATCCGGGTTTGCGCGTACCAAGAGGTCAGCATGCTGCTCGTGTGCCATAACAAACATTTCGTAGATATCGGCTTCACGGTCACACACCGTCACCACTTGCACGCCCTCTGGCGTCAATGCAATGGTTTTTTGAAAGGCTTCAATCCAACGATAACTTTCCTTTTCTTCTATCGGCAACTTCCGCAGTTCCGCAGCCGTGCGCGCAGGTTCTCCAATTGGACGCTCAATGAATTGCTGCAGCAACACGCCTAATGGTTGCCCTTGCGCTGTGACTGCCAACGTTGTGTGCAAACCAAACCCGCGTTGGTTCTGTTCCTTAGTTCCGATTTCCCCCAAGCCTGCCGTTTGCGGATGGTGGGTGTAATTCAAAAAAGTCGTGTCTTGGATCGCTAACACCAGCGCATGCTTTTTCATGCGCTTCACCGTTCGCCCGCTATGCGCTGAAATAATTTGGCTCATGTGTAACATGTGTGCTAAACTGCCGTTGCGCAGAAGCCACTTGCACAC
>DZAT01000101.1 GCA_022736205.1 Thiomicrospira cyclica | reverse complement strand
AAGGCTTAACAGGGTTTACCAGTGCCGATGGTCGTGCCACCATTATGATGCCACACCCTGAGCGCGTGTTCCGTCGTGACCAGTTCTCTTGGCATCCTGATGATTGGAACGAAGAGGGTGCTTGGATGCGCCTGTTCCAGAATGCGCGTGCTTGGGTTAAATAATAAATAACGCTAGTGCTTACCCAAATTTGTTTAATTTGCAGATTGGGTAAGCTCAGCATATTATCAAACGTTCATATAGTTTTTTACCTTTAGGAGAGTCGTCACAATGGCAATGAATCGTCGTGAGTTTCTACACGTAATGGGCATGGCTGCCGCAGCAGGTATGTTACCGAATATGGCTCGTGCTGATAAAAAAGCCGACCTGTATAACATGCCAAAGTTTGGTCAAGTGCGTATCATGCACATTACCGATACTCACGCGCAGCTCAAGCCAATTTACTTCCGTGAGCCTAACGTTAACCTTGGTATGGGTGCTGCTTTTTCTAAGTTGCCACATATCGTTGGCGAAAAAATGTTGAAAGAGCTTAAAATTAAACCAGGCTCAATTGAAGCGCATGCGTTTACTTACCTAGACTTCACCAATGCTGCCAAGCAGTTTGGTAAAGTTGGTGGTTTTGCGCACATCAAAACATTATTGGATAGTCTGCGTGAGCAAGCTGGTGGCAAGCAAAACACCATCACCATTGATGGTGGCGATACATGGCACGGTTCTGCTACTGCTTTGTGGACACGTGGCGCTGACATGGTTGAAGCCTGTAACATTCTGGGTGTTGATGTGATGACAGCGCACTGGGAATTTACCTACGCGCAAGAGGAAGTATTCCGTAACCTGTCTAAGTTTAAAGGTACCATGGTTGCACAGAATATTTTAGTACGTGAAGACTCTTTGTTTGGCGATGACTATAAGGCTTTGACAGCTAAGTACAATGGCATTGGTTTACATAGCGAAGAAACGCGTCATGCGTTTGCGCCTTACAAGATTCAGAATGTTGGCGGTCATAAAGTAGCAGTCATTGGTCAGGCCTTCCCTCGTTTGGCAAATGCTAACCCACGCGCTAACTTCCCTGATTTGACATTTGGTGTTCAGGAAGAAGAAATGCAAGCAACGGTTGATCACATCCGTGCTAAGGAAAAGCCAGCAGCAGTCATCGTGATTTCACATAACGGCATGGACGTTGATATCAAGATGGCAAGCCGCGTAACGGGTATTGATGCTATTTTCGGTGGTCATACACATGATGGTATGCCTGTTCCTGTTAAGGTTAAGAATAAGTCAGGCACAACGCTCGTAACTAACGGTGGTTCTAACGGTAAGTTTGTTGGCGTCATGGACTTAGATATTAAAGCGGGTAAAGTCGCTGGTGTTCAGTACAAATTATTGCCAGTGTTCTCGAACATTCTTGCTGCTGATAAAGAAATGGAGACTTACATCAACACCATGCGTCAGACTAAGTATGACGAGAAAGTGATTGAAGGTCGTCGTGCTGATAATGCATTCAACAAAGACCGCGTCGGTAAGACTTACGAGTCTATCCTAAACGAAGTGTGTGGTGTTGCAGGCGAAACTTTGTACCGTCGCGGTAACTTCATGGGTACATGGGATCAGGTGATGGTTAACGCATTGCGCGAAGAACATGATACACAAATCGCCTTGTCGGCTGGCGTGCGTTGGGGAACCTCTGTGCTTGCAGGCGATAACATCACTTACGAAAACATCATGGATGAAACCTCAATGACTTACGGTGAGACTTACCGTAACGAAATGACAGGTACTCAGCTCAAAGACATGATGGAAGGTGTTGCCGATAACTTGTTCGTTGAAGATCCATATCTACAGTCAGGTGGTGACATGGTTCGTATCGGTGGGTTAACCTACGAAATCGATCCAACGGCTAAGTTAGGTAGCCGTATCTCTAACATCGCGTTAGACAATGGCACTGCGATCGAAGCAAACAAGACTTACACGGTTGCTGGTTGGGCGCAGGTTGACTCTGTCGGCGCTGGTCGTTTGATGCATGACGTGGTTGCGGATTATGTTCGTAAGCACAAAGAAGTCAAGTTAGACAAGGTTAACCATCCACGTTTGAAAGGTGTGAAAAATAACCCTGGTGTAGAGAACTATTCGTCTCCGCTACTTTAACAACCTTTTAGTTGTTAATTAAACTAAAAAAGCCCAACTTACGTTGGGCTTTTTTATTGTCCTTTTCGCATATAATAACGAACATCTTTATATTTTTTAGGAGAATCCCTTGGTTCGCACACGCTTTGCTCCCAGTCCGACGGGTTATTTACATATTGGTGGTGTTCGTACAGCACTGTTTTCTTGGTTGTATGCGCGTAAACATGGCGGTCAGTTTATTCTTCGTATTGAAGATACCGATTTAGAGCGTTCAACACCAGAATCTGTCGATGCCATTTTACAAGGTATGGCTTGGTTGGATTTGGATTTTGATGAAGGTCCTTTCTATCAAACACAACGCTTTGATCGTTACAACGAAATCATCGAACAATGGTTAGCAGAGGGTAAGGCTTACTATTGTTATGCATCACAGCAAGAGCTTGATGACATGCGCGAAGGTCAAATGGCCCGCAAAGAAAAGCCGCGTTACGATGGTCGTTACCGTGACTTTACAGGCACAGCACCTGAAGGGATTATGCCCGTTGTCCGTTTTAAGAATCCGTTAGATGGCGCAGTGGTGATTAAGGACTTAATTAAGGGTGAGGTGGTTGTTCAAAATAGCGAATTAGATGATTTAATTATTCGTCGCTCGGATGGTTCGCCAACTTACAACTTTACGGTTGTGGTCGATGACTGGGAAATGAAAATTACGCATGTTATTCGAGGTGATGATCATCTGAATAATACACCGCGTCAGATTAACATGTTACGTGCGTTAGGGGTTGAACCACCTATTTACGCTCACCTGCCAATGGTATTGGGCGAAGATGGTCAGCGCTTATCTAAGCGTCATGGTGCCGTGAGTGTTTTGCAATATAAAGAAGCAGGGTACTTGCCCGATGGCTTGCTCAACTACTTAGCGCGTTTGGGTTGGTCTCATGGCGATCAGGAAATTTTTAGCCGTGACGAGTTGATTCAGTATTTCGACTTGAATCATATCAATGGCGCACCAGGAAAGTTTGACGCTGATAAGTGTCTGTGGACAAACCAACAGCACTTACAGATGCAGGGCGGTTTGCAGTTAGCGCGTCATGTCGCACCTCATTTGGCAGCAGTTGATATTGATGTCGATCAGGGTGCTGAATTGTCGGCTGTTTGCGAGCTATTAAAAGAGCGTGCTAAAACAGTGGCGGATATTGCCATGCAAGCACATTGTTTTTATCAGGATCCAACCAGTTATGATGAGGACACGCGCGCGAAACACTGGACAACTGCGAGCGCTAAGCCTGTGTTACAGTCTTTATTGCAATCATTGGAAGATTTGTCTGATTGGTCGGCAACGAGTATTCATGATGTGATGCTTGCTGCTGGTAAAGATAATGGCGTTAAAATGGGGCAGGTTGGTATGCCGTTTCGTTTGGCGCTGACTGGTTCTGGGCAGTCGCCAGCAATTGATCAGGTTGCGATGCTGCTAGGGAAGCAAACCGTTATACGTCGTTTAGTGGCAGCGATTAGCCTTCTTTAACAGGGTATTGCTTATTTGTGTCTCTAATAACAAAGAAAGTGCAGTTTATAGCGGTTCCCTTATATTTGTGACTTATGTTGCTTGACAAGTTAAGTTGCCGATATTATAATTATCGAATCTTAGGGGCTATAGCTCAATTGGTAGAGCGCTTGCATGGCATGCAAGAGGTCAGCGGTTCGATTCCGCTTAGCTCCACCAAGGAACTCCTAAGATGAGATAGTTAAAAAGCCACAAGCTAATTAATTGTCACAATATGTCCCCATCGTCTAGAGGCCTAGGACATCGCCCTTTCACGGCGGTAACCGGGGTTCGACTCCCCGTGGGGACGCCATAAAATGCGGGATTAGCTCAGTTGGTAGAGCATAACCTTGCCAAGGTTAGGGTCGAGAGTTCGAGTCTCTTATCCCGCTCCAATTACTTTACCAAAGTAATAAAAGACTTCTTATCCAGAAGTAAGTACGTAAAAATATTAAACCTAGTTTAATAGTCAATTTGTCCCCATCGTCTAGAGGCCTAGGACATCGCCCTTTCACGGCGGTAACCGGGGTTCGACTCCCCGTGGGGACGCCATAAAATGCGGGATTAGCTCAGTTGGTAGAGCATAACCTTGCCAAGGTTAGGGTCGAGAGTTCGAGTCTCTTATCCCGCTCCATAATTTCTACGGTTATGGGGTTAGCATTTTAAGTCTTATTGTTGATTTCCAATGTCTTTATAATTTCTATTTATCCTGTTGTTTCTGTTTTTATCCTGATAAAATAACATTAAATTATTTATCTCGGTTATTCTACTTTATGCGCATTCTTCTCATCAAAACCTCCTCGCTTGGCGATATCATTCATACTTTTCCTGCGCTAACCGATGCGATTAAAGCCAATCCGAATGTCCGTTTTGATTGGGTGGTGGAAGAGGGATTTACCGATTT
>DZAT01000217.1 GCA_022736205.1 Thiomicrospira cyclica | reverse complement strand
ACGTCATGATTAGAACTTGTACTTCATGCCTACAGAGAAGGCGTTGGAGTCTTGAGTGCTTGATTGCTCGATTGGGGTCTTGCCCTGGTGGCCGTCGCCCCAAGTAGTTTGACCATTATCACCGTAGGCGTATGCCGCAAACAGAGTGGTTTGCTTGCTCATAGCAAAGTCATAACCTACAGCAAACATATTCGACTTGTTAGCCAAACGATCAGAATCAGCTTGATACCATTGACCCTTCACAGTGTGCTTCTTGCCGAAGGAGTAAGCGGCACCCAAGCCATAGACGTTGATCTTGTTGTCATCTACTTCAAAGCTCTTGATTTGCTGATACAAACCATTGACCTTGAAGCCAGCAACATTGACACCTGCGCCCAACATCCAAGCATCTTCTTTGCCGCGACCAGCCGGAGCTACTTTCTGGTTATGAAGCTCATAAGCAGCCGTCACATTGAACAGCTTTTTGAATTCATAACCCGCAGACACAGAGAAAGCATCGTTGCTGTTGTTGTCGTAGCCATCAATGTTAGCAGTTGGTGCAGTACCTGCAATTTGATCATGGTCAGCAACGTAAGCCAAAGTTGCGCTGAAGCCGGCCAAGTTCGGGGTCATGTACGCTACGGTGTTTGGGGTACGCAGGTTGAAGCCGGCGCTGGTATTACCATAGAGCTTCGATGACACTACAGCGTTCATGTTACCGTTGTCGCCGATTTGGTCGCCAAACAGGTCATACTTGCTGATAGCCAACTTCATTGGGGTGTCGTGACGACCGGCAATGAAGGTACCGAAGCTCTTGCTGCTCAGACCAACATACTGATTGCGATTGCTAAGAGAAGAGCCACTTTTGCCTTCACTCATGTCAACACCAAACTCAGCTTGGTAAACAGCCGACAGATCGTTACTGATCTTTTCGCTGCCCTTCACGCCGATACGTGAAGAACCGGACTGGACGTTGAAGTTTGAATCGCTATCTTTAGTTCCAATTTTAGTGAAAGGACTGTTACGGTTGTACTTGAGTACATCACCACTGCTCACATCGATAAAGTCGAGTGACATGTTGGCCAAGCCGTAAAGGGTGGTGTCGGCCATAGCGACCGG
>DZAT01000216.1 GCA_022736205.1 Thiomicrospira cyclica | reverse complement strand
AAAATGGACTTGCAGCAGAAAGCCGGAACAACTGCGCATCATCTATGAGCAAGAACCAGACCAAAATCAACACACCAGGGACGGCAGCAACTGCCCTAAATATATGCAAATGAAATTACGTTTTGGATTACAATGACTTTTAGCGAGAAAACTGATTCAGCGGGCAGAAAATTGGGGGCAACCAGCGCATCATAAACATACCATGAGCATCTCTATGCAGTTGGTATGCACATATATAAAGCACTACCAACATTAAGCCAGAAACTCATTTAACACATTATGTGTTATCAAACAACTCACAACAACGCCATCGTGTACCCCCAGCTGAATTGATTGAGTTGATCAAGACAGCGGAGGACTGAACCAACCTGTCAATATCGCCGAGTTTTGAAGTAAATACCGTGTGCGCTAAACCCCACTTCTTATGCGTATAAAGACCAACATATTATTGCGTATATAATTGCGCTTGTTAACCTGTGCATATTGACGTATCGTTCATTCCATTATCAGATATACTTTTGAGGAGGCACAGCATGGCACCATCAGCAAAAAGAAATGTCAATATCTCGCTTGCCAGTGAAAATGCCGAATTTGTCAAACAAATCGGCCTTAATCTGAGCAAGGCAGTTGATACGATGATTGCGGAGATGCGCAGGATCCAGGCCCGTGAGACCTGGCTGGTTGAAAATCAGGAGGCTATTGTTAAGCGCTGCAGCCTGCTTGAGTCCGAAGGCGGTACCGCAGCCGAACGGCTGTACGGCGGCCAATGTGCGGTGGAGAACTGACATGGCGCGGCTTAATCTTTACAAAAACCACCTGCACAAGCTGGCAGAAAGCTATCCGTACCTGCTGGATATCCAGAATGACCAGTTGCAGGTCGGTACGCGCATTGTTGCCCTGGTGCGTCCCAGTAGCAGCATGCCGGATATTTCAATCACAACGCTCAGGTTTTCATACGCGGGTAAGCACTATTCAGCCAGCTTGCTGGACCTGCTGACTGTTTCGGAACGGCACCTGAACAGTCCTCTGGCGCAGCTTGACGGGTTAAAGGCAGCACTGACGAACGCGGTCGATTTTATTTTTGTGGATTGATTTCGGTTTAAC
>DZAT01000215.1 GCA_022736205.1 Thiomicrospira cyclica | reverse complement strand
GCAACCAGTTTCTGCAACGTAGCTTTTGCATCGCCAAACAACATCCTGTTTTTCTGGTGGTAGAACAGGTTATTGGGAATAGCTGCATAACCGGCAGCCATACTGCGTTTCATTACGATAACATTCTTTGCGTCGAGCGCTTTGATAATCGGCATGCCGTAAATCGGGCTCGATGGATCGTCCTCGGCAGCAGGATTTACAACATCATTGGCTCCAATAACGATCACGACATCCGTGTTCGACATTTCGTTGTTGGCATCTTCCATTTCAACGAGTTTTTCGTACGGAACATCAGCTTCGGCAAGCAATACATTCATATGGCCAGGCATACGACCGGCAACCGGGTGAATAGCATATTTAACTTCAACACCCTTGCTGGCAAGCAGGTTATCAAGTTCGTGGCACAGATGCTGGGCTTGTGCAACGGCAAGGCCATATCCGGGTACAATGAAAATTTTCTGCGAATAACTAAGCAATACAGCTGCATCGCTGAGCGAGATTTCCTTTACAGTCTTATCGCCATCTTCAGTTCCTGCTGCACCGGCAACGCCAAAAGCGCCGATAATTACATTCAGCAGCGAGCGGTTCATTGCATTACACATCAGTATGGTAAGAATGGTACCGGAAGAACCAACAAGAATACCTCCTGTAAGCATAGCCGTATTCCCATAGAGGAAGCCACCCATGGCTGCTGCGACTCCGGTAAAAGAGTTCAACAATGAAATAACAACCGGCATATCGGCTCCGCCAATCGGCATTACGAAAGTTACACCATAAATTAAGGCTGCCAAAGCAAAAAGATAGATAGGCAGGTTGTTGCCTTCAACCGGTTTCATAAACAGAATCAGAACCAGTGCAATCAGCAGAACTGCAAGGAAAGTAAGGTTAATGATGCGCAGAACAGGATGTTTTATATCGCCTATACGTCCGTCGAGCTTGCCAAAAGCAATCATACTTCCGGCAAACGAAACGCCCCCGATCATTAATCCAAGCAGGATGGCAATACCTTCGCCTCCAAGCATATGAGCTTCTCCAAGCGAAGCAAGATGGTCCTGCATCTTAGGGAATTCCATCATCGAAATCAAAGCGGCACAGGCACCTCCCA
>DZAT01000214.1 GCA_022736205.1 Thiomicrospira cyclica | reverse complement strand
CCGGAATCTGCGCCAATTACCCGTGGAACTGTTCGTTCAATCGTGGTGCAGCCATATAGTCGCTGGAGTTACACGCTGCACTATCGCATCAAACCAACGCACATCCGCATTCTTGCTATTGCACACCAAAAATGTCAGCCGTTTTACTGGTTTGGTCGCCGTTAATGCAAAACCGTTATGCCCAACACGGCGCTCAACCCGGACGCCCGAAATGCCGGCTTTGGTCTTTGCCGACGCTTGCGCGGGTGCCCCGGTTAGCTCTACGATTAGCACCCCACGAGGCAAATTTACCGGCAGAGATAAGGGTGTACAGACGAAATAAGGCATGAAAATGAAGCAGTCGGCAACGACCATAAAGAATAGCGAAATCGAAACCAACTTGATCAGCATCAAAATGCTATCACGGAAAAAGGAACGGGAGAATTGGGAATTCCGTACCTTTTTAAAAGGTGAATGCACCGCCAAAAGGCTTGATTCCGTTGTGCATAGACTCTATCGGGAGATTACAGCTGAAATCGATTGCACAGCCTGTGCGAACTGCTGTCGAAAAATCACGCCCGTACTCGATCAAGAAGATATAGAGGAGTTTGCTCAAGGCTTACGGATTTCACCGAAAGAACTCATTGACCAATATATGGTGAAAAATGAAAAAGGCTTCAGCTTTAGTCAAACCCCTTGTCCATTTCTTCACGAAAAGCGATGCACAAACTACGGGACTCGACCGAAGGATTGTCAGTCATTTCCTCATTTGCACAAGGACGACATGATAGGTAGGCTCATGGGCGTGGTGGAAAACTACGGTATTTGCCCAATCGTTTTCAATGTCTACGAAGGCTTAAAGCGAGAGCTATGGTCAAGAAGGAGGCTCGACAGCGTGCGTGCGTCGACAAGCGTGTAACCAATTGTAAATATAGGCAATAAAGTGCTGATAAACGGGTAAACCTGACCGCGAGAAGCATGGCACCGTTGCGCGGCAGGTTCATTGGCGCGTAATGTCATTAACTTAACGACAAGATTGTAAGAGTTTCTCATCTCGGACTTGTGGGCCGCACGAATCCGAGATGAACAACACCCCCACGATCTTGTCGTTAAGTTAATGACATTGCCTC
>DZAT01000213.1 GCA_022736205.1 Thiomicrospira cyclica | reverse complement strand
ATCTTAAACCTGCATTGGCACAAGGCTTGGTAGAATATACTTTGCCAGATAAACCGACCAGCTCTCAGCAGCGTTATCGTTTGACCGAAAAAGGGATTGCGGTAGTCACCGAACACTTGAAGGTAAATGCGCCTGAACTTACTAGCTTAGTGCGTTAGAGTCTAAATAATGTCCTGGCTAAACTGGTTAACCCCCCGTCCAAAAACGGTAAAAACAAAAGCAGTTATGCAAGAAAGTCAGCTTTTTGTTGCCGATGTAGCTGTGCGCGTCATTCGCAAGCCGATTAAACATCTGCACTTACGGCTTGTGCCACCCGATGCATCGGTGCAGGTGTCAGCTCCTTTGAACTTATCGGATGAGCGGATTCGTTTAACGGTTTTGGAACGCTTAACGTGGATAAAAGCACGACAGGCGGTATTGGCGACGCGTGCTGTGCCAGCGGTTAAGCAATACGTTACGGGTGAAATGCATTATTATTGTGCTCGCGCTTATCGTTTGGAAGTAATTGAAGGCAAGGGAAAACAGCGGGTGGTGTTAAATGGCGATGTGTTGCAGATGACCGTAGCGGATGCGTCGAGCCTTGAAAAGCGTGCCGCTCTGATGGATGCATTTTATCGTGCAACATTGAAAGCCATGATGCCCGATTTGTTGGCGAAGTGGCAGCCAATTATGGGAGTTAAAGTCAATGACTGGGGCATTAAAGCAATGAAAACGCGATGGGGTACGTGTAACACGCGCGATAAACGGATTTGGATGAGTTTGATGTTGGCAAAAACACCCGTTGAATGTATCGAATATGTACTGGTGCATGAGTTGGTGCATCTGTTAGAACGTAATCATACGCCGCGTTTTCATGCCCTTATGACACAATTTTTACCGCACTGGCCAGCGTTAAAGCAGCAATTAAATCAATCGGCACGCAGCGAGTTGATGTTATGAAGTGGTTAGTAATACTGGTATGTTTGTGGTCGCTGTCGGTGCAGGCGGCATGGAATAATCCCTATCCACGCGGTTGGGTGCATGAAAACACCTTGTTTTCGGCTTTTTCTGCACCGCCTAAAACCCTCGATCCTGTGAAGTCTTACAGCAGTAACGAGA
Organism: Thiomicrospira cyclica; assembly: GCA_022736205.1. Lineage (GTDB taxonomy): Bacteria > Pseudomonadota > Gammaproteobacteria > Thiomicrospirales > Thiomicrospiraceae. Next base: position 12 of record DZAT01000213.1, on the reverse strand, counting down.
TGGTGTTTTTAG
>DZAT01000212.1 GCA_022736205.1 Thiomicrospira cyclica | reverse complement strand
GCCTTCTAAACGCGCTTGCGCAGCGGCATCGCGCATCAGATTAGCATTACCAGCAAGGTCACCAACGAGGGGATTTAATTGAGATAAAGCAATTTTTATTTGATCTAACATGATAACAACCAAGACTTTAATTGCATTAAATCATCACAAAACGCAACAGGATGATAAACCGCCAACTGGGGCGCATCATGCACACCGTGCGTCATGGCAAGCGCATCCATACCGATACGTTGTGCCATATCCAAATCATAAACAGAATCACCCACCATCAGCGCATCAGCAACGGTTATTCCTAACGCATCGACAATTTGTTGAAGCATTAAAGGATCTGGCTTACAAGCCGTTTCTTCGCCACTCTTCGTTAGCACAAAGTAATCAGCTACGCCTGTTTCCGCTAAAACTGAGTCCAAGCCAGGGCGACTTTTTCCCGTCGCAATCGCTAACAAATAGCCCGCCTGTTTAAGACTATCGAGTAAATCGATCATCCCTGTATAAGGATGCATCTGTGTCGGATTCGCTTCCATAAACTGCCAACGATAGACAGCATCCATGACTTTTTGTTGCCATTCACTGGCATTAGGGTAAAGTGCTGACAAAGCAATCGGCAAACTTAAACCGATAATATGTCGATATTCTGCGTCAGTTAGCAAAGGCAAATCAGCACGCAAAGCAGCTGCTTTTAAACAGGCAACAATACGCTTATCCGAGTCCATGAGCGTACCATCCCAATCAAAAATAACGACTTTATACGGCTTCACGACTAACCTCCAAACTTGCTCACGACTTTTTGAATATCTGCTGGCATCGGTGCTTCGACCGTCATCATGTCACCCGATACAGGATGCTTAAAAACCAACTGTGCAGCATGTAACATCAGGCGCTTAATGCCTAACTGTTTACTGACATCTTTACTCGCATCGGAAGCATAACGATCGTCACCCAACAGGGGATGTTTTTTCCATTGTGCATGAACACGAATTTGATGGGTTCGTCCTGTGTGGAGCTTGACACGAACCAATGTTAGCCTATCCCATTGTTTAATAATAGAGAACTCACTCAATGCGGTTTTACCCTCGGACGACACCTTAACCAAGCGCTCGCCCGATTGCAG
>DZAT01000039.1:1818-18431 GCA_022736205.1 Thiomicrospira cyclica | reverse complement strand
AGTGACTTTAGAAGAACATAATGCGGCTGTACGCAAATATCAGTTAGGAAAGTAAGCTATGTATTTATCTCGTATTCATATTCAAGACTTTCGCATTCTTAAAGATATTAAGCTTCGATTTCAACCACCAGTAGGCAAGTCAGACGGGAATAATGGCAATGTCGTGAATGTCATTGCTGGGGTCAATGGTTGTGGTAAAACAACTTTGTTGGATGCTATTTTTATGGCAATTTCTAATCCGCATGACTTTTTATATCAAGCCAGTTTGGGTTCATTTGAAATTGATGGTGCATCAAATTTTGAGAAGCATCAGTGGGGCGATTGGCACAATAAAGTTCAAAGCTTCAATAAACAAAATCAAAACAATTCAGATTATCATGATGTGCCCAGAATCCTTTATTTACCCTCGCAACAAAACTTTAGCTATTCCGCGGTGGCTAAGTTGAAGCTGAACTATGTTTTTGCGCAAAAAATAGATACTAGCCAAATACTGGGAAATGCCGAATTTTTTATCAAAGAATATGTGCTGGCGCATGAAAGAGAAAGCAGCCTTTCTGATCCTAAAGCACGTACCCAAGAAGCCGTCGATAAGTTTAATGCGCATTTTTGTGATGCCCAGCTGCTCACTAAGCTGGTTGATTTATCTAAAGCAGACTTTAATACGCCTGTATTCAGCAACGCTACGGGTGACTTGGTAAGCATTAATGAACTGAGTGACGGTGAAAAACAGCTCTATGCCAGAGTGATCGCTTTAATGATGCTTGAACCAAAAAATTCGATTATCTTGATTGATGAGCCTGAAATTGCTTTGCATCCTGCATGGCAACAAAAAATCATGCAAATTTATGCGTCGATTGGTGAGAATAATCAATTTATTGTGGTGACACATTCGCCGCAGGTTATTCGGAGTGTGCCTTATCAAAACCGAATTATTCTGCATAAAAATAACGATGAACGAAAAATTGCTGCCGTTTACATGGATAGTCCACCAACAGGCATTGATATTAACTCAATTTTATCTGAAATTATGGGTGCTGAAAAAATACCAGCCGATTTACTTAGTCTTTATCGCCAGTACCGTGGCTATGTTGAAAACAAACAAGAGCAAACGCCAGAAGCCGAGGCAATTAAGCAGCAGATTTTAGCGCAAGAAAGCGAACAGTCTGAGTTTATGCAGGAAATGGGGTTCTTAATTGATTTGCGAGCCATGGCATGAGATATATCGAGAAAGGGGCGTCGCCCGACTTTTTTGAGCAAGAAAAAGTAGATTTACAACAAGATCCTAATTGGGACAATTTGCATTGTAAGCCTGCTTTGCGTCGTCATTTAATGGATGAGCAAAAACACTTGTGTGCTTATTGTGAGTGTGAGGTTCATGAGGCAAATAGTCATATCGAGCATATTGTGGCGCAATCTGAACAAGATGCGTTGCGTTTTGATTATCATAATTTGATTGCTTCATGTAATGGTGTTCAATGTGATTCTGAAGCAAAGAAAGCATATAAGCCAGAGGATGTGCATTCGTGCGGGCACAAGAAGTCCGATTGGTTGAATGCGGCTTTATTTCTCAATCCTGTAGTAGAAACAGAGATAAGCTGTTATTTCGACTACGATGCCACCAGTGGTGCGATTATGGCAACAAATAAAAATCAGCCTAAGGCAGACTATACGATTGAGTTGCTTAATTTAGATAATTTGAGATTGCGTAATGCCCGATTGAATGCAAAAGCCGCTGTAGTCGCCAGCGTGCGTGAATTTCGTAAAATCCATAACACCAAAACAGTACAAGAAATTACGGGGTTTTTGCTGAATAAACCAAAACCACCTGCCTTTGTCTCCTTTTTGACCCATTGTTTTCATGTTTAACCAGTCAGGAAACTAACACCATGCCTCAACTTACGTGGGTCGGAAAAGACAAGGTTAAAAATCATCATCACGATGTGCCTTTTCGACTACTCAATACGCAATACACTTTTACCGCTAAGGAAGGAATGCCTGCGAACAGCACAGGCAATAAAATCATTCATGGCGATAACCTAGAAGCCTTAAAAAGCCTATTGCCAGAATTTGAAGGCAAGGTGAATTGTATTTACATCGACCCACCCTACAACACAGGCAATGAAGGCTGGGTGTATAACGATAACGTCAATGACCCCAAAATCAAAAAGTGGTTAGGACAAGTGGTGGGTAAAGAGGGCGAAGATTTAAGCCGTCATGATAAATGGCTGTGCATGATGTATCCGCGCTTAAAATTACTACACCGCCTACTGGCAGATGATGGGGTGATTTTTATTAGCATTGATGACAATGAACAGGCGCACCTAAAGCTGGTGATGGATGAAGTGTTTGGGGCGGGGAATTTTGTAGCAGATGTTATCTGGCAGCACAGCATACAAGGAAAAAACGACGCAAAGTCATTTTCCCTACATCATAATCATACACTTGTATATCGAAAAAGCATTAAATTTACTCTTGGTCGAGTTTCTCGAAGAGATGAACATAACATAAGCTATTCAAATCCTGATAATGATCCTAAAGGTGATTGGCGTTCGGGCGATGTTAGAAGCCCTAATTATCGTGAAAATTTGAAATACATAGTAAAAACACCTAGTGGAAAACAGATTGAGCCACCCCAAAATGGTTGGCGCTGGTCTGAGGACGTGTTTTGGGATAAGTATGCTTCGGGTGAGATTACGTTTGTTTCAAATGAAACAAAGGTGCTTAGAAAGATTTATTTATGTGAACAAGGTGGACGTGTTCCAGAAACAATTTGGTTTGGTGTTGATGTTGGAACGACTCGTGAAGCCAATAACGAACTTAAAGAATTTTTTAGCGAGTCACCTTTTGATACACCAAAACCAACTCGCTTAATAGAAAGAGTTTTGCAGCTTGCAACCCATAAAAATGCCATTATTCTAGACTCCTTCGCAGGTAGTGGCACAACGGCGCATGCGGTGCTCAAGCAAAACGCGCAAGACGGTGGTAATCGACAGTTTATCCTGATTGAAATGATGGATTATGCGCAGACAATTACCGCCGAGCGTGTGCGTCGGGTGATGAATGGTTATGGCGAAGGCACGAAAGCAGTGTCTGGGCTAGGCGGTAACTTTGATTATATTAGTGTAGGCGAGCCATTATTTTTAGACGATGGTAACTTAAACGAAGTTGTGGGCGAAGCATCGATTCGTCAGTATGTCGCCTATTCAGAACGCGTAACGCTAGACACCAGCGACACCCTGCAAGCGGTGAACCCGCATTGTTTGGGCTTAAAAGACGATGCCTTGTTTGTCTTTTATTATCAAGTCAATGCCATTACGGCTTTGAGTATGGACTTTTTAGCGACATTAGCGGTTAACAACTTAATCAGTCGCCCTAATAGTTATGTCATTTATGCCGATAAATGCACCCTAACGCCCGATATAATGCAAAAATACGGCATTACCTTTAAGCGTATTCCGCGTGATATTACGCGGTTTTAAGAGGATGAAGTCATGCATACACTAACGCTAACCGTTCAAAATGATGAAGTATGGCAACAACTATTGTCATTTGTTCGTCAACTTCCTGCTTCTCAAATTCGTGTACAGAGCGAAGAAAAAGACAAAACCCAACTGTCAACGAGTGCTTGGGATGATATGCGCAAAGCATTACCATTATTGTCAGGTGTTGAGTTAAACAGGTCGCAGCCTGCTATTCAGCAAAGGGATTTGTTTTGATTTATTTGCTTGATACCAATATTGTTTCATATCTGATTAAAACACAAGATTTAGCATTAGTCGATAAATTCGAGCAAACTTCAAAATTTGCCGTTATTGGTGTATCGTCTATTACAGCAGCAGAACTTTATTATGGTGTTAAAAAAAGGAATAGCCTTAAATTAAAAACTGCTGTTGATTTATTTTTGTCGCCATTAACCGTGTTTACGTTCGATGCACAAGCCGCTTTTTTTTATGCAGATATTAGAACTGAATTAGAGTCAAAAGGTTTGCCTATTGGTGCGCATGACTTATTCATTGCTGCACACGCAATCAGTCTACAAGCAATACTGGTCACTAATAATACGCGCGAGTTTGAGCGTGTTATTGGGTTAAGTTTAGAAAACTGGGTAGGCTAGTCATGGAAACGAAAAAGTATCAAAAAGATGTATTAGATGACCTAAGCGGCTATTTAGCGAGTTTATCGCAACAAGAGGGAAGGCTTGCGCCAGCCTTTACGCGTTATTGGCAAAACAAGGGCGTGCTCAATCAAGTTTATAAAAATAATGTTACGGGTGTGCCGCATATTTGTGTCAAAGTGCCAACAGCAGGAGGTAAAACCTTTATTGCTGTCTGTGCATTAGAGCGCATTTTTGACGCATTTAGTACCTATCATCCGATTGCGGCTAAGTTTGTGGTGTGGCTTGTGCCAAGTTTGACTATTTTGGAACAGACGGTTAAAAACCTCAATAATCCAGAACATCCCTATCGGCAAAAATTGAATGTGAAATTTAACGGACGCGTCCAGATTTATCAAAAAGCCGATGTACTGCAAGGGGCTGGTTTCGATGCCGATACGGTGCAAGGTCAGTTGTCGATTGTCGTGATGTCGTTCGATTCCCTCAAAGGGCGTAGCAAAGAAGTACTCAAAGCCTACCAAGATAATGGCTATTTGGCTTCGTTTATTGATGATGCACAATCAGAAGATATGTTGCCAGAATATGATAAGTCGGCAATGATTAACGTCATTCGTAGCCTAAAGCCCGTGCTAATTGTCGATGAAAGTCATAATGCCGAATCGGATTTATCGGTCGATATGCTCAAAAATCTGAACCCGAATTTTATTTTAGATTTAACCGCCACGCCCAGAAAGAACAGCAATATTATTAGTTATGTCGATGCTTTGGCACTTAAAAAGCAGAATATGGTTAAATTACCAGTCATTGTTGCCAATCAACGCGCGCAAGAAGATGTGATTAACGCAGCATTAAAAATGCGTTGGCAATTAGAACACTTTGCTAAATTAGAGGAAGAAAAAAGCGGAAAACACATCCGCCCGATTGTACTCTTTCAGGCAGAACCAAAAAATAAAGACGATACCAACACATTCGATAAAATCAAAGCAACCCTGATCAGTTTAGGCATTGATGAAAGTGAGATCAAAATCAAAACGGCTAATATTAACGAGCTAAAAGGCATAGATTTAATGGCTCGTGATTGCCCAGTGCGCTACATCATTACCATTAACGCGCTTAAAGAAGGCTGGGATTGTCCATTTGCTTACATTTTAGCAACGCTTGCAAATAAATCATCGACAGTGGATGTAACGCAAATTCTCGGGCGAGTGTTGCGTATGCCGCATGTGGTTAAACACAAATGCGATTACTTGAATATGAGTTATGTGTTTACAGCATCGAATAAGTTTAGTGAAACCTTACAATCGGTTGTAGCTGGTTTAAATAAAGCTGGCTTTTCGGAGCGCGATTACCGCTATCAAGACTTAACCGACATGGTTACACCGTTGGCAACACCTAAGCCAACACAATTATCTTTAGTAGCAATAGAACAAGACACACCAGTTGATGAAGTGTTAGTTAATGCAAACCTGCTAGATAGCAATTGGCAAGAAAATGCACAGGCGGCATTGGCGAATGATCCAATAACTCAGACTAGTCCTGAGAGCGAACAATCCAATCAATTAGATGAACTAGTGCAAATCAAACAAGTAGCATTGGCAGAAAATGCCCGCTATGAATTAGCAGCGCAGACAGAAGTAGCTGCTTGTCCAACAGAGTTAGAAGCCAATATGAATACCCAAAAAATGTTGCCACAGTGGATAGAGTCAACACGCAATCTTGCGATTCCACAGTTTGTTATGTCGGTTCAGGCTGGTGGATTGTTTGATGAAGGCGAAACATGGCAGATTTTGGATAAAGGGGAATTGCTGATTGATTTTAAGTTGGCCAATCAAAATACCGAAATTTCATTCGATACCATTGATAGTGAAGTGAGCGTTGTCGATGTCAAAGATAAAGGTGACGGTGACATTCAGGCTTCTTTTATATCGCTAAAATCGAGAGAAAAAGCAAAGTTTAATGAGCTGATTAGTCGATACAAGGATGGTAGAAAGTTGCATACATTGGTAGAAAGACTGTTGCATTTGCTCGGTAAAAATACGTTTTACCCGATCGCCGACCAAGACGTAAAAGCCTATCTCATGCGCGTTGTTTCTAATTTAAGCGCAGAACAGCAGCAGGATTGCGTTGATAACGATTTTCGTTATGCTAAAAAAATTAAAGATAAAATTAAAGCCTTAGCGAACGTTCATGCCGAAAAAGTTTTTGGGCAATGGTTAGCAATGTCGCGTATCGAATGTCGCCCTAGTTTTGTGCTACCTCTGACGATTGCACCTAGCGATACCGCTAAAAGTATTGCCAATAGTCTGTATAGTAAAGAAGCAAACATGAACGGATTAGAAGAGCCTGTTATTCGAACCATTGTCGATAAGTGCGATAATCTTGTTTGGTGGCATCGTAACTTAGAACGTGGGGAAGGTTTTGTTCTTAATTGCTTTGTTAATCATTACCCTGATTTTATTGTGTTGATGGAAAATAGTACGTTGGTGTTGATAGAAGTGAAGGGTGCGGATAGAGATAATTCTGATTCGGACTTAAAAATGCGCTTAGGTAAAGAGTGGCAAGCACAAGCGAATCAGTTAAGCCGTGAAACTGGCATGAAATATCGTTATATGATGGTATTTAATGACAATGCGCCAGAAGGGGCTTATACACTTGCAGAAGCGGTTAAAATCGTTGGACAGTTATGAGTATGTAACAGCCAAAAAGTATCAATTAGGAAAATAACAATGAAAAGTGGACGTTTTATTTCGATCGAAGGCATGGATGGCGCAGGTAAAACCAGTGTGATGTCGACGCTTGTGCAGTGGATATCATCGCAAGGACAGGACGTTATCACCACGCGAGAGCCTGGTGGCACGCCCTTGGCGGAGTCGTTGCGTGACCTGCTGTTAGCGCCACGTGAAGAAAAAGTCGATGACGATACCGAGTTATTATTGATGGTGGCCGCAAGAACACAACATGTCAAAACGCATATTCAGCCTGCCTTATCATCAGGGAAATGGGTGGTTTCGGATCGCTTTTTTGATGCGAGCTTCGCTTATCAAGGTGGTGGACGTGGCATGTCGAGCGAGCGTATTGCCAGCCTGCATGAGTGGGCAATCGGTTCGTTTGCCCCCGATTTAACGCTGTTACTCGATTTGCCTGTTGCGGTTGGTAAAGCGCGTGTTGCAGGGCGAGGCGAGGAAGAGACTCGTTTTGAATTAGAGCAGATGGCATTTTTTGAGCGGGTACGTACTGCTTATTTAGCGCGAGCAGCGGCAGAGCCAAGTCGCATTGTCATTATTGATGCCACGCAATCGCCAGAAACGGTACAGGCAGATGTCGTGCGTGCGTTACGATCACATTTCCCTCTCCTACAGGGAGAGGGCTAGGGTGAGGGTGGTGAATACCTTGCCTTTTTGGTTAGCGCCACTTTATGAGCGATTTACTGCGCAGCAGTCGCAACGCGGTCATGCCTTTCTATTTTTGGGCAGCGACGGCTTAGGTCAAATGGCACTGCTTGATGCAATTGCCTTACATTGGCTGGGTGGTCAGCGTTTAGAGGATCACCCCGATGTGATTCGTATTGCACGATTGGAAGGTAAACGAGATATTGCTGTTGATCAAATTCGTGAAGTAACACAATGGGCACAGCAAACGTCGCATGGGCATCTAGGGCGTGTGGTGATACTAGAGCAGGCAGAGTATCTTAATACTGCGGCAGCGAATAGTTTGCTTAAAACACTGGAAGAGCCCCCAGAAGGCGTTCGATTTTTAATCACGGCTTCGCGTGCGGGAAAATTGTTACCGACCATTTTGAGTCGCTGTCAGCGTGTGCTTGTGCCAACGCCAGAAACCAGTGCTGCTCAACAGTGGCTACAAACTCAGGTTAAGGCAGCTAGCGCTGAAGAAGTGCGCTTAGCATTAACCCTTCATCATGGTGCGCCTTTAGCAGCACAAGCTTGGCTTATCGAAACAGGATTAAGCGATTGGCGTGATTGGCAAAAACATTGGCAAGCTAGTCAACAGAATCATCGAGTGACAACGAGTTTAAGCGATTGGGCAAGAAAAGACGCCGAACGTTTTTGTCGTCACTTGGGACAACAAGCTTATTTAGATGGACACACTGGTAATTTTATTGCTTGGCAGATGGTGCGCATTGTTTGGCAAGTGCAACGCGCCTTGCGTCAGAATATCAGCAAAGACATTTTGCTCGACAATCTAATATTAGCTACCGATAACCTACTGACTGGCGTTTCGCCTCAGCTGAATTTATCGGGACGACGAGGCGCTTTAGCCTGATCTAGAAAAAAATCACCGCTCTGTATCCATTATGTGAGCAGATTTATTACGCTTCCGTTACGATACGGTTTAGGTGCGGTTTGTTATGTTACAATGATGTCATTAAAGCCTTAGGTTGATGTTGCTATTGCGTTATGTTATCCACTAAATCCTTTTCTGCTTATTTATCTTACCTGTTGCTAGGTATTTTGGCATGGTTTTCTGCGCAGCTTTTTTGGCAGATTATTACCCCCACCGCTGTGTCCTCCGAAGCGCTTAGTACCAAGCCGTCAGCAAGTATCCCAGTACACGTTATTCAGTTGTTTGGTCGCGCCAATACGGGTGTTGTTCAAGCCAATGCGGGTGTACCCGATGCGCAAGTTTTGCAGGGATGGTCATTGTTAGGGACGGTACTAGATGGTGAGCACTCGCTTGCTTTGGTGCAGATGGGAGCAGGCGGCTTGCGTTGGCTTAAAGCAGGCGAACGCCTTGATAATGGGTTGCAAGTCGTTTCTGTCTCGCCCAATGATATTCAACTGCTAACGGCTCAGGGCGTTAAATCGCTTAGTCTATTTAGCAAACAGACGACCTTGCCTCTACCTACTGCTGTGTCAGCAGTACCAAACGCTAATGCTAGTTTACAAGTGGTTCGAAATAACCTGAAGCAGAATCCGATGAGCGCCATGAAGCTGATGCATATGGATCCTGTTTGGAATAATGGTCAGTTGTCTGGTTTAACACTGATGCCGCAGGCAGGGCAAGAAGCCTTATTTAATCAGCTGGGTTTAAAATCAGGTGATGTTTTGGTGGGGTTAAACGGCGAACCAGTGGGTTCTTGGATGTCGAAAATGGCAGACTTGCCTAAAATATTAGATGCTAGTGGTGCGCGAGTTAACGTCTTGCGGGCAGGCACGGAAACAGAGTGGACGGTGAATTGGTAATGAAAAAACGTGTATTGAGTCTAATGATTGCCTTATGTTTTGGATTAGGGTCGCTTCAGGCGCAAGAGCCGACTTCGCGTGAGGCAGCAATGCGCATTAATCTTAAAGATGTCGAAATTAGCCAAGTTGCTGATGCGGTTGCCGAAATTACGGGTAAAAACTTTGTGGTTGACCCTCGTGTTAAAGCGAAAGTTAGCTTTGTGACGAACAAAAGTATGCCACCACAAAAACTCTACCAGACGTTTTTAGCCTTATTAAAAGTACACGGTTTTGCAGCCTTAGATAATGGTGATATTGTCGAAATTGTCCCTGTTAATGTGGTGCGCGACAGAGCGCAGCGTGTTACCTCTAGTCAAACTGGTGATGCTGATGAATGGGTAACAGAAGTTGTTTCGCTCAAACATGTTTCTGCGAATAAACTTGTGTCTCTATTGCGTCCGCTCATTGCCAACGAAGGGCATTTGGTCGCAAACCCTGACTCGAATCGTTTGATCGTCACTGATCGGATTGCCAATATCGGACGACTCAAACAAGTGATTGCGCGTGTCGATGTACCTTATCAACATAGCTATGAGGTTGTAGCCTTGCAACATCTCGGTGCTGATGAAGCGATGAGTTTACTCAAGTCACTCAACTCAGGCATCGACAAAGAAGTTGGCTTGATTATTGCCCCCGACACTCGAGCGAATAGAGTGATTCTATCGGGCGGCGAAGCACAGCGTTTAGCAGCACGGACATTACTCGCTCAGTTAGATACGCCAGTGCAAAATCAAGGGCGGGTGCAAGTTGTTTATTTGCAATATGCCAAAGCCGCTGATTTAGCGCCTATTTTGCAAAATATTGCAGGTGCAAGCTCGACACTGGCGGCATCCGAAAACGCAACCCCAGACGGCACGTCGCCCGAAACAGGTCAAGCGCCTGTTGCTAAGTCAATGACACGCGCCAAGGGCAAAGGAAAGTCGGAAGATGATGTCAGTATCGAAGCTGACGAGCGGATGAATGCACTGATTATCAGTGCACCACCACAATTAATTACCACCTTGCGCGACGTGATTCGTAAACTCGATATCCGTCGTGCTCAAGTGATTATCGAAGCGATTATTGCTGAAGTATCGGAAGATCAGAAAGAACAGTTTGGGGCAGGTTGGGTAGCCAGTGGACCCAGTGGTGCAGGTGTGATTAGTCTTGATGACATTATGCCCAAAGTGATTGCGGGGGCGGTTGATCCAACGCAAATTGCGAGTGGTGCAACCGCACTAACAGGGGCAGGCGTTGCAGGCGTTGTTGGTCAATCATCGGGTAATAGTGGTTGGGGCGCATTTTTACGCGCCATTAAATCCAATAGTGACAGTAAGATTTTATCGACACCAACGTTGGTAACGATGGACAATGAAGAAGCAAGCATGATTGTCGGACAAGAAGTACCATTTAGTACAGGCAGTTACTCTAATACAGGTTATGGTGGCGCGACGACAGGCAGCATTGGTAGCCCATTCCAGACCATCAAGCGTCAAGATGTGGGCTTAAAGTTAAAAGTGAAACCCCAAATTAACGAAGGCGATAGCATTCGTTTAGAAATTGAGCAGTCTGTATCCAGCTTAGTACCCAACTCTCGTCAGTCGTTAGGCTCTGTGGACTTAGTCACGTCTAAGCGCGAAATTAAAACCAATGTGTTGGTTCGCGATGGTAATTTAGTGGTTCTTGGCGGCTTAATTGATGAAAGCGAAACAGAAACCTTATCTAAAGTACCAGGCTTGGGTGATATTCCTGGTTTGGGTGCTTTGTTTTCGTATAAAGACAATAAAATTGCCCGTCGTAATTTAATGGTTTTCTTACGTCCACGTATTTTGCGAGACGATCAGTTAGCAACAAATCATGCAGCCTCTAAATATAAAGGTTTAACCACGCAAATGGATGCTTTAGCTGCCCGTAAGGAAACCAAGGATCGTGAAATTGCAGCACCGACGTTACCCGATGATATTAATCAATTGCTCATCTTGCCACCAGCATTTGAGTCACCTGTTGGCGGTGCGATACCGGCACCCGTGGTCGATCGTGGTGCCATGCGTGTTGATCCGATTGGTCAGTAGGTTATGAGTGCGATTCGTTTTCCCTATCATTTTGCACAAGGACAGGGCATCTTAGCCGTCAACGAAGTTGAAGGCTTGATGTTAATGCTGAGAAACAACGCGAATCCCGAAGCATTGGTTGAAGCCTTGCGTGTTTGTGCAGACCAATCACCACAGATTAAAATGGTTACAGACGCGGTTTACAACCAAGCAATCTCGCGTGTTTATACCGATGCAGGGGAGCTGGGTGGCACAGAATCGGTGCTAGATGCCTTAGACATGTCTGATGCCTTTGATTTAATGCGTCTGCAAAAAGAAGACTTATTAGCATCGTCCGACGAAGCGCCTGTCATTCGTTTCCTCAATGCGACGCTCAGTGAAGCCATTAAACGCAAAGCTTCAGATATTCATTTAGAACCCTTCGAAGATCATCTGCGCGTGCGTTTTCGTATGGATGGCATTTTAGCGACAGTGTTAGAACCACGCGCTGCTTTTGCTCCGATGCTCATTTCGCGCTTAAAAGTGATGGCGCGTTTGGATATTGCCGAGAAGCGGCTACCACAAGATGGACGTATTGCGCTGCAATTAGGGTCTCGTTTGGTCGATTTGCGTGTTTCTACCTTGCCTTCGCATTATGGCGAGCGGGTTGTGTTACGTCTGCTCGATAAAAGCGCGGGTTTGTTGGCGTTGGATCAGCTGGGCATGCCAACAGCCGTTTATATGGGGGTTACTGATGCGCTTGCCAAGGCGCATGGCATTATTTTGGTCACAGGTCCGACTGGTTCGGGTAAAACGACGACTTTGTATGCCGCGCTCACGCAGCTGAACGATGTGCAACGTAATATTATGACTGTTGAAGACCCCGTTGAGTATGAACTGCACGGGGTGAGTCAAACGCAAGTTAACTTAAAAACAGATATGACGTTTGCCCGTGGGTTACGTGCCATTTTGCGTCAAGATCCAGACGTGGTAATGGTCGGTGAAATTCGTGATGGCGAAACGGCACAAATTGCGGTTCAAGCATCCTTAACAGGACATCTGGTGTTATCGACCTTGCACACCAATACCGCCATTGGTGCGATTACCCGTTTGCGTGATATGGGCGTAGAGCCTTTCTTATTGGCATCATCTTTGGTGGGTATTTTGGCGCAACGCTTGGTGCGTCGCTTGTGTCCGAATGTGCGCTTATCACGCGTTGCGGACGAAGCCGAATGTAAGCTGCTCAATGTGCCATTTATGCCATCGGTAACGATTTTTGATGCAGGTAGTGGTGATGATTGCCCTTCGGGTTTTTCAGGGAGAATGGCAGTTTACGAATGGGTAACAGTCGATGAAACCCTACGCCACCTCATTCATCGTGGCGCGAGCGAGCAAGAATTGGAAGCCCATGTGCGAAGTCAAGGGATGATGAGTTTGCGCGACAACGGCTTTGCTCAGGTGCTAGCAGGTAATACAACATTAGCGGAAGTATTACGGGTTACGCAAGGCTAGTTCGCGAATCCATTTGAATAGCTCTGCAATGCCATACGGACTTCTTTGATTTGACTGACATCGAGCATTAAAGTATCAATGCCGTCTTTGTAGTATTCTGTCATTTCTGCGCCAATATAAGCACCAATGGATGTTTCAGCGACAATACCATTAGCTACCTTGATTAACCCTGTCATGATTCGCGACTTCTCATCCTTAATGCGCGAGCACTTGTCGATATGATGATAGTAAATCGCTTGGATCATATGTTCGGACAAATGCCATTTTTTTGCCATGAGCAAACCTACAATCGCATGATTACTGTTAAACGCGACCTCTTCTTTTTCTATCGAGGTAAGTGGCAGACTGTGTGATTGAAAGAAAATTTCGTTATATAGTTCTGGTTTTTTATTAGCCAATAAAATAGCACCACCATTATGAAACAATGCGCACACATATGCTTCATCAGCGGTAACGCCTTGTACAAGGTGTGCTAACTCACCCGCACAGTAAGCAACATCAACCGAATTGTCGATGATTTCGCGCATGCCTTTTTCACTGCCCCAAATATTCTTCAGCGCTGCTGCGACCACCATGTTTTTTAGATTCTGTGTACCTAAGGTACTGACGGCTTGTGCAATAGAACTGATTGGAATTTTGGCACGCATAATGGGTGCGTTTGCAATTTTCAGTACCTCACCTGCTAAAATAGTATTACTACTGATGATTTGAATCATTTTTTGCGTGTTAGGGTAACGAGCGCTCATTTCATGGTCAAGTTCAATGATTTCTTTGGGCATGTCAGGAATTTTAACCCCTTGAATTGCCGAGTAAGCACGTTTTAATTTTTGCTCAAAATTTTCTATAGGCGTTGTCACGATTGCTTTCCTGATAATTAGTGATAACTTTGCAAATCAACACGAACTTGACGCAAGTGTTCAGGCATTAACTTCAGCGTGTCGATACCGTCATTCATGTAATCCTGCATTTCCTTACCGATATAAGCACCCAACGAAATTTCGGCCACAATACCATTAGCAACTTTAAGTAACGCTACCAGTAATCGTACATGCTCATCGTTTATGGCATCGCATGCTTTTGTATGATGGGTATAAATGGCTTTAACCATACGATCATCTAATTGCCACTTTTTGGCCAATAACAAGCCCGTTGCAGGATGACTGGTATTGAATGCGGCTTCTTCTTTTTCGATGGTGGTTAAGGGTAACGAATGGGACTCGAAAAAGAGTTGGCTATAAACGGCTTCATTTTTAATGGTTAGCAAAATAGCACCACAGTTATGAAAAATACCACAGGCATATGCCTCATCAGGTTCGATGCCATAAACATAATTAGCCAGCTCGGCAGCACAAAAAGCAACGTCAGCCGAATGATCCATAATTTCTCGAACAGATGCAGGCGTACCAAAAATCTGTTTTAATGCGGCAGAAATGAGCATATTTTTGAGATTCGTTGTACCGAGTAGACCGACAGCTTGACTAATCGACTTAATAGGCTGACGAGGGCGTAGTGCAGGCGAATTAGCAATTTTCAATAGTTCTGCCGCCAAAATGGTATTACTGCTAATAATTTCTACCATTATCCCTGTATTAGGATAGCGTGCGCTGATTTCTTTATCGAGCGCAATGATTTCTTCTGGCATATCAGGAATCTTGATGCCCTGAATCGCAACAAAGGCACGCCTTATTTTTTGCTCAAATGTTTCTTGCATGATATTTTCCCTACCCCTAAAGATAATGTTTTTATAAATTGATTTTGCAAGATGTTATGAGAATTAAGATTGCAAACCCTTTGTCAAGGCAGTAATATCATTAGGGTTGATTTCATAGTAAATCATACATTATTTTTTATTATATAGGGTAACCATACGTTAAAATGGCTCAGTATATTTATACCATGTATCGTGTTGGCAAAGTCGTGCCACCTAAAAAACATATTTTGAAAGATATTTCGCTATCTTTCTTTCCAGGTGCCAAAATTGGCGTTTTGGGTTTAAACGGCTCAGGTAAGTCGACATTACTCAAAATTATGGCGGGATTAGACACCAATATTGAAGGTGAAGCACGCCCAATGTCAGGTATTAACGTTGGCTACTTGCCACAAGAGCCACAGCTCGATCCTAGCAAAACGGTGCGCGGTAATGTCGAAGAGGCTGTGTCGCGTATTAAAGATGCACAAGCTGAACTTGACGCTGTTTATGCTGGATATGCAGAAGAAGACGCAGATTTCGATGCTTTGGCTGTGCGCCAAGCTGAGCTTGAAAACATATTGCAAGCTGGAGACGGGCATAATATCGATAACCAGCTCGAAATCGCAGCTGATGCCTTGCGTTTACCCCCTTGGGATGCGGATGTTACCACCTTGTCTGGTGGTGAACGCCGTCGCGTTGCTTTGTGTCGTTTATTGTTATCTAATCCCGATATGTTGCTACTCGATGAACCTACTAACCATTTAGATGCGGAGTCAATCGCTTGGTTAGAACAGTTCTTGCATAATTATGCAGGTACGGTTGTGGCGGTAACTCATGACCGTTATTTCTTAGATAATGTTGCAGGTTGGATTCTAGAGTTAGACCGAGGCATGGGTATTCCTTACGAGGGCAACTACTCGAACTGGTTAGAAGCGAAAGAAAAACGCTTAGAACAAGAGTCTAAGTCGGAACAAGCCCATATCAAGAGTATGAAGCAAGAGTTAGAATGGGTTCGCACCAATCCTAAAGGTCGTCATGCTAAATCGAAAGCGCGTATGGCGCGTTTCGAAGAAATGTCGAGCGTTGAATATCAAAAACGCAACGAAACGAATGAAATTTTTATTCCCGTTGGCGATCGCTTAGGTAATAAAGTCATCGATTTTGATGGTATTAGTAAGGCGTTTGGAGATCGTTTGTTGATCGATGATTTTACCGCGAGTATTCCCGCAGGGGCGATTGTTGGTATTATCGGTCCTAACGGGGCAGGTAAATCCACCTTCTTTAAAATGATTATGGGTGTTGATACACCTGACAGTGGTACTGTTACCATTGGCGATACTGTTAACTTGTCATTTGTTGACCAGAGTCGCGATGCCTTAGATGGTAGTAAAACTGTTTTCGAAGAAATTTCGGATGGTTCGGATATTATCACAGTAGGACGTTTTGAGATTCCATCGCGTGCCTATTGTGGTCGTTTTAACTTTAAAGGTGGTGATCAGGGTAAGTTTATTAAAGACTTATCGGGCGGTGAGCGCAACCGTGTCCATTTAGCAAAAACGCTGCGTAAGGGCGGCAACGTCTTATTGCTCGATGAACCAACAAATGACTTAGACGTTGAAACCTTGCGTGCTTTGGAAGAGGCACTATTGGAATATCCAGGTACGGCACTGGTTATTTCTCATGATCGCTGGTTTCTTGATCGTATTGCGACACATATTATTGCCTTTGAAGGTGAGAGTCATGTGGAATTTTTCCCTGGTAACTACTCAGATTACGAAGAGGATTACAAACGCCGTCATGGTGACGTGGGTCCTGTTCGTATTAAGTACAAACCCGTTAAGCGTTCGTGATAGAAGCGACGTTTTCACAACAAAAGGGTGCTGATAAGCGCCCTTTTGTTATTGCCT
This sequence comes from Thiomicrospira cyclica, assembly GCA_022736205.1. Classification (GTDB taxonomy): domain Bacteria; phylum Pseudomonadota; class Gammaproteobacteria; order Thiomicrospirales; family Thiomicrospiraceae. Next base: position 1,959 of record DZAT01000039.1, on the reverse strand, counting down.
TAACAGGGGGTATTGCTAGTGGGAAAACAACAGTTAGTAATTTGTTTCATCAACATTATGATGTGTGCGTTGTCGATGCAGACGTAATCGCTCGTGATGTTGTTGCCATTGGTCAGCCCGCTTTAGCGTTGATCGCTGAGC
>DZAT01000039.1:0-1718 GCA_022736205.1 Thiomicrospira cyclica | reverse complement strand
ATCGCTCGTGATGTTGTTGCCATTGGTCAGCCCGCTTTAGCGTTGATCGCTGAGCATTTTGGCGAATTGGCCTTACAACAGGACGGCTCTTTAAATCGGAAGTATATTAAGCAGCGTATTTTTAATGATGCATCTGAGCGCACTTGGCTCAATGGCTTGCTGCATCCGTTAATTCGTCAGCAGACCCAAAAACAGATTGCAGCTTGCGCGAGTAATTATGCACTGGCAGTCATTCCTTTATTGGTAGAAACAGGCGTACCAGATTTTGTGGATTTTGTGTTAGTAGTTGATTGTTCTGTAGAAACGCAATATCAGCGCATATCTGCAAGGGATGGCGTTGACTTTGAATTGGCTCAATCAATCATTGCCGCACAAGCAACAAGAGAGGCTCGCTTAGCAATGGCGAATGCCACCATTGCTAATGAGTGCGAAACCAGTGCACAACAGCTCGCTCAGCAAGTGAGCCATTGGCATCAGGTATTTTATCGTTTATCTAGTAGCTGACGAACATCGCCAGCACGTCTAACCCAAGGCGTAATACCGAGTTCGTTTTTAATGTCATCAGCGGATTGCTTAGCTTCTTCGCGGGTTGCAAAGCCACCATAGACAAGAATATAACGCGTACTGCCATTTGCTTTAACGCTAATGACATGTGCCATTTCTGGGTTTTTACGAATCTTCGCACCCTGCTGACTTAAGTCACTTGCTTTGGTACTGCTACCCAGTTGCAATACAAGATGTTCGGACGGTAATGACTTAAGCCATTCTTGATGCATATCACCCGTTGCGTTACTATCTGTTGTGGCAGATGCCAGTTTAACTTCGACAATTTGTGGTACGGCTGGCGTGTTAATACTCGGTGTTGCAATCGCAGGCGTGTTGATGGTGGGCGTAGCAGGGATCGTAGACTGCACAATAGCAGGTTGTGTGTTATTTATTGCCGTTTTGTTGCTTTGTGATCGGTTATCCAAGGCATCAATGAGTTGTTTAAAGCGCGTGTCTAGTAATGTTTCTAATTGCTGCATAGAAGACTTGTTGTTGTTATCGGCAGTTGCTTTATTTTCTTCTTGACCACTATTCAACAAACCATCATTAGCACTGACTTTTGTGAGCAGTGCTATTTTTTGCTCACTTTCTTGTAGTGCCCTTTCTAGATCGCTCAATCGGACATGAGCACTTTCAGCCTCTTTTTCTAGCAAGTTGATTTGTTGTGTTAGTTGCATGTAAGCAAAACCACCACCACCTGCCACACTCAATAAAAGTGTGCCAGCCACAAGTAAGCCCATAATTTGAGCAGTATTAGATTTTGTTTCCGCATTACTGGCTAGTGACATTTGTTTAACCGCTGGTTTTTTAATTTCAGGCATGACTTCCTCTGCAGCATTGAGCCAATCGCTTAACCGATGTTGTTCAGAACCGCGCGCCATAGATAAACTTTTGGCTTGTTGTTCTATCGCTTCTAATAACCGACTGCGATCATCGTCTTCAAAAAAGTGTTCATCTCGTGTTTGCATGTCCACTCCTAGCCATGCCCATTTATATCCCTAAATTGGGCTTCATTTGAATATAATACTCTAAATCATTATTTAGGGCGCATTATACATGGAACAAATTTGGCAAGCACTCGGTCTAACAGCATTATTCACCATCGGTTCTGTAACCCTTGTGGGCGGTATTATGTGGTTGCTTTACATTTATTTTAATCGGCACTTACCAGG
>DZAT01000100.1 GCA_022736205.1 Thiomicrospira cyclica | reverse complement strand
GTTTCTGAGCCAGTTTCTGAGCCAGTTTCTGAGCCAGTTTCTGAGCCAGTTTCTGAGCCAGTTGCGCAAAAAACACCTACCAAAAAAGCGGCAACACAAACTACCGAAGTAGCAGGAGGCTAATATGGCAGCATCATTCACGCGTCAACTGGGCGCTGAATCGGGCGTACAACTGAATCCGTTGCGCGACAATTCAGAATTACCAATGGTTGGCGATAATTCAGACCAGTGCTTTGGTATCGCTATGCGTGCCACTCGCGGTCGTATCGACAAGCCTTTCAAGGTTCATAAAGGCAATGCGTTACGCTCGCTTGGCTTTGGTGAGCAGGTGCGTGTAACAGCGCTTAACGAAGCTTGGGTTCATGTTGTCGAAGCTGTTAACAGCGGAACACACGAAGCGGTTGTTCAGCGCTTAGTCAGCGATGCAGCCGTCATTAAATATGCCGTTGCTAAAATCGAACCCACGACTGGCGTTGTTACGTTTGAAACAGCAACCACAGAACCAACGACTGGCTTTTTGTTATCTGTTAAACATTTAGGTTGTTTCAACGATGGCATTCATATCGCGGTTCATTCTGACGAAAACAAAATCGGTGGCGTTACACAGCCGAACAGCAAAGTTACGTTGCGTATTTTAGACCCGCGCGACAAAGTGCCTTTGTATGAGTTTAGCGGTAGCTTAACAATGGGATCTAAAGACGATAGCGGTAATTCTAACTACTTGCCAGATGTTGTTGCAGCTTTAACCGACATGGTCGAAGTACTTGTTGGTGACGCTGGTTCTATTCCTGTCGCTTCGCCCATGTACGGCTATAACGCTTCTACTGGTAAAGAAAACTGGGAAGAAAGCCCTGTCATGGTGGTGTTTAGTGAAGGCTCGACGGCATACACGACAACAGACTATCGGCGTGCTCGTGAAAAGTTGCAATATACGCCACATAACTACGCCTATATTGCTTCAGGCGGTACGCGTGCAGTGGGATTGATTGCTCAGTTGGCACAGTTGGCTTTTGATACTAACCGTCAGTTTAAGCTGGATGTACCAGGCGAATATGGCGTTGATGCGGCTATTGCTTTTGTTGAGCAGTTAAACTTAGGGGCAAGCCCAACAGCGCATTTGATGCACTATTTCTGGGCACCCATCAAAACCGATGACCCGTCAGGCGTTAACCCTAAAGGCTATTTCGGTACATCCGCTCTGAATATTGCTATGTGTAATGCACGCAACGCTCAGACTAACGCTCGCGGATTTGCGCCTAAAAACTACCCTGTTGCAGGTCGTGAGTTCCCAGTGCGTCGCACACGTGCTACTCAGATGGTCGAATTGCGCGATCAAGACTTAAATTCATTAGCCAAAGCGAAAATCAACCCTGTGGTTTACGAAAACTTCACAGGCGGTGGTCGTTATGTGTTCCGCGATTCTTTGACCGCAGCCTTAACCGAAACCAGTCTTAAAAAGCTGATTTCTGTTGCTGATATGTCATCAAGTATTGACGATGCCGTAACCCGATTCAGCAAGGACATTGCACAAGCCCCAATGAAGATTGCCGTGAAGCGCACAAGCGACTTCTTGACCAGTCTTTTTGAAGGTGCTGAAGCTTCTAATTGGTTAGTACCATCGCAAGACAAAGAGATGGGCGGCAAGGCATGGAAGTTTGATGTTCGCCCTAATGCAGCACGTCCAGCGGATCGTTTAGATGTTAACTACTGGTTACGCTACGACGGTGTTGCACGTCAAATTTTTGTCACTCAAACACTTGTCATTTAAGGTAGGAATAAATCATGTCTGATGTAAATAAATTAATTATCGGTGCTATCACTGGTAAATCTGTTGACCATCGCGCACCCGTCAAGGGTGTTGCGCTGGATTCGGCTAAAAAAGTAGCTGAAGAACCAATGGAAGAAGAAGACGAAGGCGAAACGTTCGATGCGGCTGCGGATTTTGCACACAAGCAAATTGCAGTAGAGGCAGCAACAGCGGTTCGCACTTGGATTGCAACTGAAGAGGATGATTTAGATGCGGGTGAAACCATGTCTGATCGCTTGTTTGGCTTGCTTTTAGCGGTTGTCGATGAAGACAAGAACGGCAAGCTTGATGAGCAAGAAAGTGAATTATTTGATTTGGTTCGTGAGTATGCAGGCGATTATTTGGAATCAATGGGTGCTGATGCGGACGACATCGAAACGCTGGTTAATGACTGGGATGACGATGCTTGCGAAGCAGTATTAACAGCAGTTAAAGAAGATGAAGACGGCAACGTTCTTGATAGCGTTTTAACATTTGATGCCGCGAAGTCTAAGTTTACGCGAAAAAATGCCCAATACAAGCCTGTCAAAGTGGTTCGTGAAGGAAAGATTAAATTCGTTAGCAAGCGTGTTGGCGGAACTGTTCTTGTTAGCGGAAAACAGAAGACAGCTCTTAAAAAAGGTCGCAAACTGGCATGGTCAGCGGCTCGCAAAGCCAAGCTTTCTAAAAGCATGAAGTTGTCATGGGCTAATGGCTTGCACCAAACTCGCGCTGTTGCAAACCACAAAGGCGACTAAAAAAAGTGGCTGTCCTCACCTCAAAATGGGATAAGCTCAACCCGCTTTTAATTGCCAAGTTTTACGAGGTAGATAAAAGCGGTAACCGAGTGGGCGGTGTAGAAGTGCACTGCCCTCTTTCTGAAGCTGAAATAGACATTAGTTTGCAATGGCAAAGCCCATTTGAAAACATGGGAACGGAAGCCAAAGCGCCTGCAATGTTGTCTATGTTGCAAACAGGGGCGTTACAGCCAGTGCTTGCTGCGTTAAAAGGCAATGGCGCTGCTGGAATGTCTGAACAAGAAGCCAAAGATAAACAACAAAATTCAAATGGATTTCTGCAACAATTCGAGGGTCGGTCTGGGATTACTAAACTCAACTCGACTCAAGTATTTGCAGGAATGCCGCCAGCAAAGCTTACTGTTACGGCTGTTTTTAGAGCGTGGGATAACGCTAGACAGGAGGTTAACGCCCCTGTAGATCAGCTTGTTACATGGGCTTTACCGAAAGAACTATCGCCCGATGGCGCGGTAGTCAAATCAATCAATGCCGCACAAGGCAGCACCGACCCAAAGGTCGAGATACTCATGCCTTCTTTAGCGCCTGTTTTAATCGCGCTAGAGTACAAGGGCAAGGTGTATGCGCCACTTGTCATAGAAAGTATCGGCATTCCGCTAGAATCGCCTGTTGATGCTTCTGGGGGCTTTGTGCATATCAAGTTGCCCATTACCTTAGAAACGCTCACCGCCATTGATGGCAAAGATTGGAGACGATTTTCACGATGATTAACTTCCCATTGCTCAGACTACAAAGCGGACACTATCAGATAGAAGAGCTTGACTTAAAAACAGCGTTAAAACTGTCTGTTATTCCGTTCGGTCAAAACGAGTACGCCATATCACAGTTCATTGATGCGTGTGTTAAAAATGAGCAGAGCGACAAGGTTAATCCGCGAGCCTTAACAGTAGAAGACCGCATGATGTTGGTGGCGCATTACCTCGCGTCAACATCAGATTCGCCCGATTTTGCTATTGGTCGCGCTAATTTTTCAGATTACCTTGTCGGTGAAGATGCAAAAGGCAGGGTTCAAGAAGCCATCGTTGGTGAAGTGGCGCAAGACAACTGGCTGGTTAAGTCGCTCACAGGCGAACACAGCGAAGCTATTGAGCGCACGATGGGTGCGGTAGAGGGCATTAATGACAAAGTACATTGGCTGGTTGGGCGCATGGCGTGCCAGCTTTGCAGGGTCGGTGAAACGCGCGATTACGATGATATTGACGCATGGCTAATCGAGCGAATTACGGTCATTACTTCATTTCCTGAAAGCGATTTTGCAAGCCTGTTTTTCGCCTTTGAAGAAACACGAAAGCAGTTGCAACACTTGTTTATCGTTGGCAACGATGGCGTTGGACTGGTTGCTAAACCACGGGAGGAAGATAGCGCATTCAGCGCAGCACGATTTCCTGTTGACACCTGCATCACAGGGTTTGTTAAATCAATGGCGTGACGGGTTGAATGGCGTGGTTGCTCAGTTGGTTCTGCACGCGAACAGTTCCATTATTGATGCTATGAACACTAAATTCAGCGACGCACAAGCCTTTTTTAACTCATCCCCATTCGATGACTATAAAAAAAGCAAAGAAAACCAGAATAAAAACGATATTGCCGTGGCAGATCGACTGAACAACATCATTAAAGCCATTGGCGTGCTGATTAAATCAGGTCGCTAATTCGGAAAACTGACCAAAAAGCACCCACTTTAAGCCATAAGATTGTAACCGTCATATTTTTTCATTATTTGAGGTCACAATCATGGCTGTTTCAACAGGTTTATACCTAAAACGCTTTCATGAGTCTACGTGGAGTCAAGGTGACAAGGTGGTCAATTCTGACTTTACCTTTGTTATCGACGGCTACGAAGACAGTTATTTACGCGCTAAACAATTCCCATTCCCACAGCTGTCAACTGGCGAGCCTATTGAGATTGCCAGCGTATTGGGCACTAACTACACACAAGCAGGTCAAGTACAGTTTTACCGTCAGGGCTCTATTGCTTTCTACGAGACCGTTTTAGGCTTAACCAACAATTTGCTGGTTGACTTAATCGCTCAGGGTGGCGAGTTCAATGCTTGGGTTTACCACGGCACGATGGAAAATGTCAATCAGCATCCAAATTTGACCAGGTGTCAGCGTTGAAATTTGACCAC
>DZAT01000038.1 GCA_022736205.1 Thiomicrospira cyclica | reverse complement strand
GAACCAAGAAACCCCCACCTCAACCGTAGGTTAGGTGGCGGGAGTTTTCATAACAGAAATCGTCATTACCAACTCACGAATATAAAGACTAACCCCCTTCCTTTTTGCTATCATTGCACGGCAATAAACAATCAAAGACAGGTTTCATGAACACCAAGCAAATTAAAGCCCTCGAAACAGAACTATGGGATGCTGCCGATAACCTGCGTGCCAACTCAAAACTGACCGCTGCCGAGTACAAAGACCCTGTGTTAGGGCTGATTTTGCTGCGCTATGCGCAAAACCGATTTGATGAAGTCAAACCTCAGGTGGCAACAGAGTTAAATGGTTTACCATTAAGCCTAATCCCAGACCTGAGTATTTTTTATCGTAAGCACAATGTGCTGTATATTCCCGAACAGGCACAATACGATTATCTTGCCAACTTGCCAGAAGATGCCGACATTCAGGACAAGGTCAACGAAGCCATGCGCTTAATTGAAACGAACAATACAGACCTTGCTGGCGTACTCCCCAAAGACTACCAAAACCTAGAAGCCGATTTGCTGCGTGGCTTATTACGCCTGTTTAATAAAGATGCCATTAAAAACCTAACAGGCGATGTGTTTGGGCGTATCTATGAATTTTTCTTGATGAAATTTTCGATGAGCGGTGCTGGTGCACAAGAAGGTGGTGAGTTCTTCACACCCCCATCTTTGGTGCAACTGATTGTTGATTTTATCCGACCCGACCACGGCATTATCCACGACCCCGCTTGCGGTTCGGGTGGTATGTTTGTTCAAACAGGCTATTTTATCCGTGAGAAAAAACACCAATCAGTCAATGAAACTGTGCGTGTGTGTGGCACAGAGCTAAAGCAAAACAACGCCAGACTTGCCAAAATGAACCTTGCCATTCATGGTATCGAAGGCGACATTATCGAAAGCAATAGTTTTTACACCGACCCACATACGCTCACCCTTGCCAATGGCGAAGAACAGCAAGGCTTAGTCGGTGCGTGCGATTTCGTCATGGCTAACCCACCGTTTAACGTCAATAAAATTGATAAAGCCAGAGACTGGGTGAAGCAAGACAAACGCCTATTTGCCGATGTTGGCATCCCCAATGCCGATAACGGCAACTATCTATGGATTCAGTATTTTTACCACTACCTGAACGACAAAGGACGTGCTGGTTTTGTTATGGCATCGTCGGCAACCGATGCGGGTTCGAGTGAAAAACTGATTCGACAAAAGCTCATTCAAACGCAGGCAGTTGATTGTATTGTGTCGATTGGTAACAACTTTTTCTACACGCGCTCATTACCCTGTCATGTCTGGTTTTTAGACAAAGGCAAGCGCGAAGCAAACAAAGACAAGATTTTGATGATTGATGCGCGAAACACCTTCCGCCAAATCAACCAAACCTTACGCGACTTTTCGACAGGTCAACACATACTGCTCAATGCGATTATGGCGGCATATCGGGGTAATAGCGATTTTTACACACTGGCACAAAGCCAGTTTGCTGAACACCTCAACGCCTTGTGGTCAGATGTCAATGAAGCCTACACCAGCTTTACCCAGACTTTCCAAGATACTTGGCAAAAAGCAACCGACCTAGAAGACATTAAAAATACACTGACTCTGCCAACAAGTATTGGCATTAACACCATTAGCGACTTAGCCAGCGTACAGGCATTGTCAGCAAGCTACGCAGGCAATATGGCAGCCTATCAAGCCTTGGTTGAAACGATTAAGGCACAGATAGAAGCCAATAAGCAGGTGGAAACTGACCCAAAAACCCAAAAAGAAACCATCAAAAACAAGAAAGCCTACGACGCTCAAAACCGCGCCCAACGGTTACTGACTGGCTTGCTAGTCGAGCATAACCAAGGGGTTGAAGACTTTATCAAAGACAGCCAACAAGCCAATAACGATTGGTCAGCTTTTGTTGGTTACTTCCCAGCGCAAACCTATCAAGACATCGAAGGCTTGTGCAAAATTGTGACCACTCAAGAGGTCAAAGATAACGATTGGAGCTTAACCCCAGGGCGATATGTTGGCTACACCATCGAGGTAGATCATGATTTTGACTATCAGACACGATTAAAAGAAATTCATGCTGAACTCGCCACATTGAATGATGAAGCGAATAGCTTAATGCAATTGATTTTGGGTGTGCGTTAATGAGTGAAAATTGGTTAAAGCAAAAAATTAAGGATTATCCCGTATCTATAATAGACGGAGATAGAGGTTTAAATTATCCAAATAAAAGTGAACTATTTTGTGAGGGGCATTGTCTTTTTTTAAATACAGGAAATGTGAGTTCGACTGGTTTTGAATTTTCAAATAATCAATTTGTAACTGAGGAAAAAGACCAATCGCTCAGAAAAGGAAGATTAGTAACGAACGATTTAGTATTAACTACTAGAGGTACTATTGGTAATGTTGCCTATTTTTCTGAAAAAGTTAGATTCAAAAATATCAGAATTAACTCAGGCATGCTAATACTACGTCCAGACCTTGAAAAACTAAATGCAAGCTTTTTTTATCAGTTATTAAGATCCTCTATTTTTCAAAACCAAGCTAGTTTATTTTCATACGGAGCAGCACAACCACAATTACCAATAGGTACTTTAAAGCATATTTCGTTGCCTCTCCCCCCACTGCCAACCCAGCAAAAAATAGCCACCATTCTATCCGCTTACGATGACCTCATCGAAAACAACAATAAACGCATTAAGCTACTCGAAGAGTTAGCGCAAATCACCTACGAAGAATGGTTTGTGCGTATGAAATTTCCCAATCACGAAACCACCCCCATTGATGAAGCAACAGGCTTGCCTGTGGGGTGGGAAAGAAAGAAGTTGGGGGAAGTTGCCAAAATTTTAATTGGTAGAACTCCACCAAGAAACGAAGAACAATGGTTTTCAACAAAAAAAACAACCGAAACAATTCCATGGATTTCAATTAAAGACATGGGAATGACAACAGTATTTGCATCAAAAACTGCTGAATTTTTAACAATAAATGCGGTTAGTAATTTTAGAGTTCCTATTGTTGAATCTAAGACAGTTATTCTAAGTTTCAAATTAACTGTTGGTAAAGTTGCTATTACAGCTCAAAAAATGTGTACAAACGAAGCAATTGCTCAATATTCGGAATTAGATCAGGTGTTAACAATTTTTTTATATTTGTATTTGAAAAGCTTTAACTTTGACTCGCTAGGTAGTTCGTCTGCTATCGGAAAAGCAATTAACTCTAACACCATAAAAAATATGATAATTGTTGTACCAAATATTTTAACTTTAAATATGTTTAACCAAAGGTTGAGGAGCGTATTTGATGAAATAGATAACCTGCAAAACCAAAACCAACGCCTCAAAGGAGCCAGAGACCTGTTATTACCGCGCCTGATGTCAGGCGTAATTGATGTTGATAGCCTAACGATACCAATGGAAACCAACATATGAGTTATGAATATTCAGAAGATGCCGCCGTAGAAACCCCAGCCGTAGAAAAACTAGAAGAACTAGGCTGGACAATCGAAACGGCATGGACACACGAAACCTTTGGCGACAATGGCTTATTGGGCAGAGCTGCTAAAAAAGAAGTGGTGCTCACCCGATACCTAAAAGCCGCTTTAATGCGCCTAAACCCTAATCTGCCAGACAGTGCCTATAAAAGCGCGATAGACAAACTGATTGAAAAATCGGTCGATAAAACCCTAGGACAAATCAACCACGACAAGCATAAACTCATTACCCAAGGCGTACCTGTCGAGTTCAAAGATGCCAAAGGTATATTGCAACAGAAACGCCTCAAAGTCATCGACTTTAACCAAGCTAGCAATAACCACTTTTTAGCCGTTCGTCAATTCGAGGTCGATGGTGAAGTATATAAAAATAAACGCCCCGATGTAGTTGGCTTTATTAATGGCTTACCGATGGTGTTTTTTGAGTTCAAATCCCCCAGCGTCAATATTGTGAATGCCTACAACGACAACCTAAAAGACTACAAAGACACCATTGCGCACCTATTCCATCATAATGCCTTTATCATCTTGTCTAACGGTGTTGAAAGCAAGGTAGGCACAATCAGCAGTTCGTTTAAGTTCTTCCTAGACTGGAAACGCATTGATGAAGACAGCGAAGGCGTGGTGAGCTTAGAAACCATGCTGATGGGTATATGCGAGCCTAGCCGATTGCTAGACATTATTGAAAACTTTTTACTGTTCGATACCAGCGGTGGCGAAGTTGTCAAAATCATGGCAAAAAACCACCAGTTTATTGGTGTTAATCGTGTCATCGACCAGACTAAAAACATCGACGAACTGAAAGGCAAGCTGGGTGTGTTTTGGCACACGCAAGGTTCGGGTAAGTCTTATTCGATGGTGTTTTTAGCCGAGAAAATCCATCGTAAATTTGGCGGTTCGTTTACTTTTTTAATTGTCGTTGACCGCTCAGAATTGGAAAACCAGCTTTACGATACCTTCACCTCGGTGGGTGCTGTCACCGAAAAAAACGTCAAAGCCGAAAGCCGCGAACACCTGCGCACCCTATTGGCAGACAATCACCGCTATGTCTTTACCCTTATTCATAAGTTCTCTATCGACCCTAAAAAAGAACAACAATTCCCGCTGATTACCGAACGTAAAAACATTATTGTTATTTCCGACGAAGCCCACCGAACACAAGGCGGTACATTTGCGCAAAACATGCGCTACCATGCGCTGCCAAACGCTTCATTTTTAGGCTTTACGGGTACGCCCATTATTAAAGAAGAAGCGGAACTCACCAAGAATATTTTTGGTGAATATGTGTCTGTTTACGACTTTAAGCGTGCGATTGAAGACGAAGCCACCTTGCCGCTGAAATACATCAACCGTGGCGAGAAGCTCGGCATCGACAACCCCGACCTAGACCAGCAAATGGCAGCCATTGTGGACAGTGAAGCGTTAGACAGCGACCAAAAAGAAAAACTAGAACGCCTATTTGCTAAGTCTTATCCCATTTTAACGGCAGAGCCTCGGCTCGATGCCATTGCTAAAGATTTGGTATGGCATTTTAACGAGCGTGGCTATCAGGGTAAGGCAATGTTGGTCACACTCGACAAACCGACTGCTGTTCGCATGTACAACCTGATCATGACCCATTGGGCAGACTATCTCGACGAACTAGAAAAGCGCATTCTTAATGCCCAAGACGACCAAGAGGCATTGCAACTTAAATTAAAACTGAACCGAGCACGTAACACAGAAGTATGTGTTGTGGTCAGTAGTGAGCAAAACGAGGTTGATAAGTTCAAACAGTATGGGCTAGACATCGACTATCACCGCAAAAAAATGGTGACACGCGACCTAGAAAAAGAGTTCAAAGACGCGAATAACCCTTTCCGATTAGCCATTGTTTGTGCTATGTGGATTACGGGCTTTGATGCGCCTTGTGTTTCGACCGTTTACCTAGATAAGCCCATCAAAGGGCATACATTGATGCAAACCATCGCCCGTGCCAACCGTGTGTACACCGACGAAAAAGAAAATGGCTTGATTGTCGATTACGGCAATGTGTATAAAAACTTAGAAAAGGCTTACAGCGTTTACGGTGAAGGTGGTAAATCTGGCACAAACGGCAACACCCCAAAACCTGCCGAAAAACTGATTGAAATGACCGCAGCGTTAGCAACAGCCATTGAAGGTGTAAAAGAATGCTTAATGGCGCTATCGTTTAATTTGGATAGCCTTGTGCAAGCGACTGGATTGGAAAAGCTGGCGCAACTGGAGAAAGCCGCGAATGCCGTTAAATTCAACGACACCACCAAAACCACCTTTGAGTTTAAGGCAAGAGAAGTGTTCCGCAAATACAATGCCCTTTTCCCCGAAGCCGAAGCCAAACCTTACACCAAAGATACTAACGCCATCCAAGCCATCTATGACCGACTTAACCAAAAAGTAAAGTCTGCCGATGTCATCTCGGTCATCCGCAAATTGCAGGAAGTTGTGGGTGATAACATCAAAATCATCCCCGATAGTAGCCAAGACGTGGAAGTTGACCTAAGCAAGCTCAATTATGAAGCCTTACGCAAGGCTTTTGAAAAAGCGTCGAATAAAAATGAAGTCGTGTTCGATCTGCAAAAGGCAATCGAACAAAAGGTTCAGGCTATGGCAAACCAAAACCCAACGCGTGCTAAATTTCATGAGCTTTATGTAGAAATCATCAAAGAGTACAACCAAGCCAAAGATGCCGCTGCCATCGCAAAAACCTTTTCCCAAGTTGAAAATCTGTTACAGCTTTTGTCAGAAGAAGAAAAACGCGCGGTTCGTGAAGAGCTGGATGAACCAACCCTCGCGATATTCGATTTACTGTTAAAACCAGAGTTAAGTAAGTCGGAGCGCAAACAGGTGAAACAGGTTGCCGTAGAAACACTCAAAGCCATCGAAGCTAAAGTTGCCTTGCCTAACTTCAGAGTGAGCGCACAAATCAATGCCGATGTGAAAACCAACATCATCATCAACCTCGTCAAGCTTAAAACTGAAGCCGCCTATTCCGATGAAGAAGTCATCGAACGCAGCGAAGCAGTTTATGAGTTTTTGTTTAGTCATGCGAAAGCGTGGCAAATACAGCAAGAGCGGATTTAGGCTATGGGTAGGAACGCTGTTGCACGCAACTCAGCCGATGCCGCTGGTCTCAACTGTTTATGATTGCTTATTTGGTGATCAATAAATTAAAGCCATAACCACCGCTTGCCCATTATCTAAGCGCATATCATAAATATCGTGACGGGCGTAATAGCAGTGGTTTGACTTAGCTCAAGCTGATATTTTGTTTAACGAAGTCGTCCCAACTTAGTCTCATGTGTTTTTCAACTAATTGTTCTGCTTCATAACCCTTCATGGCTAACATTATACAACCCGAATCTCTAAGCGCTTACCTAATGCTGCAAAGGCTTGCGACAAGGTGCTTAACTTCGTTGGCACTCTTGGGCTAAGTAAGCGCTTAATATGCTGAGGAGCCATATCCATGCGACGGGCAAGCTCAGCTTTAATAACGTGTTGCTTAACCATCTCGTTATGAAGCATAACCTTCATGCTGGCTGTTTCGTCTAGCGCAATAGCCACTTGACCTTTTTTAACAGGAGATGGCATGGGAACAGCCTTACCTTCCTCGAAATAGATTTTGTCGATGACAAATGACAATACATCATTTGCCATAAATAACGCATCATCATGATTGTCGCCACACGTAAACGCATCATCAATATCAGGGAAAGTAACCATGATTGTGTTGTCGTCTTGTGTGAAAATTGCAGGATATACCAACATAACGCCTCCTTAATGGGCAAGGTCAAAGCGCACCCTTTAAACGGGGTACTTTTTTAGTCCCAACTGTTTGCAAATCGTTTTGACTAGGTTGTTACCTATCTCTTTACTACCGTGCCTGAGCGGTGCTGGCTTGCTAACACCGTTAATATGCACAATGGTATGATTTGTGCCTTCTGTAAAGGTAGCCCCCATGCTGGCTAACCACCTTTTGAACTCGCTTTGTTTCACTTTTTCTCCTTGCAACGCATGAAGTCATAGTAACAAAAATGTGTTATAGATACAAATATTTTTGTTGTGTTGTTAGCGACGCTTTTTGCCTGAGTCTACTTTAGGAAAACCAGCCCGTTATGTAACATTTTAAGTGCCGTAATAACCGCAACTTTTCAATTTTGGCTTGGGTATGATTGCGTTAGGGAATCTCTAAAAACCACCCTTTCGTCATCCTCGCGTAGGCGGGGATCCATGAAATCAATGAGATAGATTCCCGCTTTCGCGGGAATGACGGGTTTTTAGATGTACCCTAATGAAATTATTAAACAATAACAGTTAAAATATTTAATAAATTCAACAGGTTGTTTTTTTAGGTATTATGTATTAATATGAGCACTAATTAAACAGTAAGTTAAGAATCGAAGTATTTTATGAAAGATCAGCAGCGTGTTGGGGTGCAAATTCATTGTCGCCCTTTACTAGATACCAGTAAATGTTTACAGGGTTATGTTTGGTATATTGTTTCTGCGCATGATCAAGCGCCACAAAGTTTCGTTGAGGGTATGCCCTTAGCCGACGATATTGTCGATGCACTGGTGCATCAGGTAGGCGATATGGGGCATGCCTTGCAGTTAGCTATGACCTTAGAGGGCGTAGGGGCGAGTGTCGAGCTTAGTTTTGCTAACTTAGATGTGTGTGCACTGTCGATGATGTATGTACAGTCGACGGGTTGGGCATATGCGGTGTGGTCGCAATAACGTTTGTTTTGATGAAATAAAGAATTTGTCATGATACGTTTGCCTATTATTTTGTAAAATAAGCGTCATCATTTCGTTTCAGTAAAAGGATTATGTATGCCCGTCGGTTTGTCAGATCAGATGCCAGAATTGTTTCCGATTGCGGGAATGCGTTTATCGAGTGTGCGTGCAGGCATTAAAAAGCGTGCTGGGCATGACTTAGTGCTTATCGAGCTAGACGAAGGCTGCAACACGGCAGCGGTCTTTACCAAAAACGATTTTTGTGCAGCCCCCGTTACGCTTGCTAAAGCGCATTTAGTGGCGCATCAGCCAAAAGTACTGATGATTAATAGCGGTAATGCCAATGCGGGTACAGGCGAAGCAGGGATGCAAGCAGCACAAGCAACCTGTACTATGGCTGCTAAAGTCATGGGTTGTGAGCCAGAGCAGGTTCTGCCATTTTCAACAGGGGTGATTGGCGAAGTCTTACCTGTTACGCCTTTCGAAGTGGGTTTGCCAGCGGCAGCGGCCGAGCTGTCGGTGACTGGATGGGCTGCAGCAGCGCGTGGCATCATGACCACGGATATTGTGCCAAAAGCTGTCAGTAAAAAGCTGGACATTGACGGTCATGCCGTAACCATTACAGGGATTGCTAAAGGTTCGGGCATGATTCACCCGAATATGGCGACCATGTTAGGTTATGTGGCGACCGATGCCGCTGTATCCTTACCTTTACTGCAAAAAATGCTCACCGATGCAACGGACGACTCATTTAACAGCATTACGGTTGATGGTGATACGTCAACGAATGATGCTTGCACGCTCACGGCAACAGGTCGCAGCAGTCTGCCCGAAATTAGCGATGCGCATAGTGTGGCTTATGCGCAATTAAGTGAAGCCGTCACACAAGTGCTAACAGAATTAGCGACAATGATTGTCCGTGATGGTGAAGGGGCAACCAAATTCATCACCATTCGTGTCGAAGAAGCCGCGAGTAAAGCTGAAGCCAAGCAAGTGGGTTTTACCATTGCGCATTCGCCACTCGTTAAAACAGCGTTTTTCGCTTCTGATCCCAACTGGGGACGTATTTTGGCAGCGGTGGGTCGTGCTGGATTAGATAACCTGAACTTGACCGCGATTCGCTTATATTTGGGCGATGCCTGTATTGTCGAAAATGGCGGTCGCAGCCCGACGTATACAGAAGAGCAGGGTGCTGCGGTGATGAAAGAAGCTGAAATTACCATTACGGTTAAGTTGGCACGCGGCACGGCTGCAGCAACCATTTATACCTGCGATTTTTCATATGATTATGTCAAAATTAATGCCGAATACAGAAGTTAATGATGATTGATGTGTCTTTCACCTTTTCGTCATTCCCGCGCAGGCGGGAATCTATCCCTTTGCGTTTATGGATTCCCGCCTGCGCGGGAATGACAGATTGTTATGATTGATGTCGCTGTTGCCGTCATTCAGCGTGCTGATGGGCAAATCTTGCTCACACAGCGTAAGGGAGAGCAAGACTTTGCTGGCAGTTGGGAGTTCCCAGGTGGCAAATTCGAAATCGGTGAAAGCATTGAGCAAGCCTTAGCACGAGAATTGCACGAAGAGATTGGCATTGAGCCAGTTGTCTCTGCTCATCTGATTACCATTTCGTGGCGCTATGCCCATAAAGCGGTGCGTTTGCATGTTTGGCGTGTGACACAATGGCAAGACGAGCCAGTCGCCAAAGAAAACCAGCCGATGCGCTGGTTTTCGCTATCTGAACTCTCTGGTTTAAGCTTTCCACCTGCGAATAGGGGCATCGTTTCGGCACTTACCTTGTCGCAGGCATACAGCATCACAGGTAAATTTGCCGACACTAACGAGCTGATTGCTCGTGTGAAAGGTGCGTTAAGTTTGGGGGCGGGGATCATTCAGTTGCGGGCTAAGTTGCCTGTCGCTGACTATCTGGCGGCAGCGCAAGCGATTTTGCCTATTGTGCATGCCGCTGGTGGTCATTTATTGCTGAATGCGCCTGTTGATGTGTGGCGACAGTTACCGCAAGCTGGGATTCATTTATCATCCGATAAACTCTGGGCTTTATGTGAACGCCCTGTACCTAAAGACGTTTTATTTACCGCCAGTGTACATAGTCTGGAGCAGATGGAGCAGGCTCAATTATTGGGTGTTGATGCTTTGCTCGTCTCCCCTGTATTGCCAACGCAAAGCCATCCCGACGAGCCTGCACTGGGTTGGCAAGCCGCAGCTGAATTGGTTGCTCAAGCGACTGTGCCAGTCTATGCCTTGGGTGGTGTAGGATTGCCTGATTTGTCGCAGGCTTTGACTTGTGGGTTTCAGGGGGTTGCAGGAATCGGTTCTTTCTGGAAGTTGTCTGTATGACGCTTACTCAGCGCGTGTCGGTTGTGGTGCGCGCTTCTCGTCCGCCTTTTTTACTCTTAACACCAGCCATATTGTTTTTGGTTTGGGCAATGGTGGTTGCCGAAGGCGGCGAGGTTTCGCTTGAACGCTTGGCGTTAATTACGCTTTCTGCCTTGTCTGCTGCGATTGCCAGTAATTTACTGAACGAGTTTTTTGATTTTAAGAGTGGACTCGATCAGCAAACCAGTCCCACGCCTTTTTCGGGTGGTAGTCAGGCGTTGGTGCAGACGCCAGCCATGCTAGAGGGGGTCAAATGGGTAGGCTTGCTGTGTGTGTCTGTTTCTGTTTGGTCAGGTTTAGCACTCGTTGTCGAAGTTGGCTGGCAATTGTTGTTTTTGGGCTTCTTGGGCGTAGTATTGCTGATTGCTTACACACCGATGATTAATAAGTTGCCTTGGTTGTGTCTGTTTTCCCCTGGCTTGGGTTATGGGCTGGTGATGTTCGTTGGGGCTTATTGGGCCTTGCGTGGTGATGTGGGTGGTGACGGTGTTTGGTTATTCCCAATTCCCATGCTGTTGGTATCGGCCCTATTGTTGCTTAATCAGTTTCCCGATGCGCAAGCAGACGCGCAAGCAGGTCGAAGTCATGCTGTGATTGCTTGGGGGCGTACTCGAGCGCTGGGTGTCTTCGCTTTACTTCATGCAGGGGCATTTGTTTGGCTTGCGTTTGTTGTGGCATTTGGATTGGTGCCCGCAGAGGTAGCATGGGGCGTGATACTATTGCCTCTGTCGTTATGGGTGGTTTGGCAGTCGCAAGAAATGACGGGTAATAGGTTGATGTTATCGGCAATGGCAGGTAATGTGGCGGTTGTTTTACTGATGCCCGTTGTGATTGGCATCTCTGTGCTTTAGGACGCTTCTAAAAAAGGTGTCATTCCCGCGAAAGCGGGAATCTATTTCATTGATTTTATGGATCTTTGTATGTTGTCTGCTTTCAATCTATTGATTTATTTTGATTTTAAATTGTGCGACCAATAATTGAGTTTTTCTTTGAGTTCATCAATTTTAATTGGCTTGGTGCTATAGTCGTTCATACCACAAGCGATACAACGCTCTTTGTCGCCATCGAGTGCGTTAGCCGTTAGTCCAATAATTGGGATGTGTTGTCCGCTATGTTGCTCCATTAGGCGAATGGTTTTTGTTGCTTCAAATCCGTCCATAATCGGCATTTGACAGTCCATTAAGATAACATCAAATGAGCGTTCGGCGAGCTGCTTGAGTGCTTCTTCGCCATTTTCTGCAATGGCATAAGCATAGCCGAATTTTTGTAACAATTTACTGGCAACCAATTGGTTAACGGTGTTGTCCTCGACCAGTAGAATGGTTTTTTCGTGTGCCGAGATGACCTGATCAGGCGATAAATCGTAACGGGTTTCTGTCATCGTTTCATGGCTTTTTCCCAGTTGAATGACAAAGAAAAAGGTACTGCCTTTGCCCAACTCCGAATGAACGCCTAGCTCACCATGCATGAGATGAATTAATTTTTTAGAAATGGATAGACCCAAGCCCGTTCCGCCAAATTTGCGTGTGGTAGAGCTATCTGCTTGGGTAAAAGCTTCGAAAAGCTTTTCTTGAACCTCTTTGCTAATGCCGATGCCCGTGTCAGTGACGGCAAAACGAATAAGCCATGCATCAGCACTGCTATCGCTAACCGAGATATCTAGCGTGACGCTACCCTGCGCGGTAAATTTAAGCGCATTTCCAATCAAGTTAATCAATACCTGACGCAATCGGTTGACGTCACCCGAGACAAGATTCGGTAAGTTGTCAGCAGCTTGCTCGATATAGCGAATGTGTTTATGTTCGAACGGATAACAGAACATATCTCGCAAATCTTGTAGCAACAAGGTGAATGCAAAACTGGCAGATTCAAGCTGCATTTTTCCCGCTTCAATTTTAGAAAAATCGAGGATATCGTTAATAAGCGATAACAAGATTTGAGCAGAACGCGATAAGGTTTGAACGTAGTTTCTTTGCTCATCGTCAAGTGGCGTGTCAATCAGTAAATTAGCCATACCAATAACCCCATTGAGCGGGGTACGTATTTCATGGCTCATGGTGGCTAAAAAATCAGCTTTTGTTTTGACCGCATCTTCGGCTAATGTTTTTGCTTTACGTAGCTCTGCTTCCGCTTCTTTTTGCAGACGCATGTCACGAAAGACAGCCACATGTCCTGTGATTTTACTATCGGTAATAATCGGACCTAAGGCGCAGGAAATGGGAATATGACTGCCATCTGGTAACAGCAACTGCGCATCATCATCGCGTAACTGCTCACCCCAAGAAAGCCATTGCACCAGACTGTCATAATCGAGGTTGTGTTCGCTAAAAGGAACATGTAAGCGCACAAAGTTAAGCAGCGATTCGCCGATGGGTGCGCAGTTCCAGGGTGACAACGCGTTAAGCGCGGCACTATTGAGATAAAGTATATTGCCATCAATATCAATTTCGATAACGCTATCCGTTAAAGAGGTGAAAACCGAGAGCAGTTTGTTTTTTTCTTGTGCTAAAGCAGATTGCGAACTACGTTGCAAGGCTTCATAAAGATGCTTCATTTCATCAGAAGAGACTTGCAGACTGCGTTCGAGCATATACCGATCTTCATCATGACCCGAATACGATGCCTGCACGCGCGTTAACAGTTCAGACCATTGTTCGTGCGTCGGCGGAGCGCTTTCGTCTAATCCTAATCGCTTCAGTTGGCGACGTAGTGTTGGATGAAGTTCCATCTGAGAATAAGCTTAGGTTTCTGAAATCAGGGTGAGTGTCATGGTCTGATTGTGTAGACGACACACCAATGCACCTGTCGGTGACAACTCACCGTAGGAATAAAAACCAATTTGCTTTGTATTGCTAGGCAAGGCATCCAATGTTGCTTCGGTTTCTTCGTCAATTCTTTCTTTTAAAATGAGTTTGCGACCGACGCAAGAAACAGCAATCACCAAATGTTCGTTTGATGTTGTATCTGTTAGTGTTTGCAGCGCTGCTTTAGCCGCCCCTTCAATGAGTCGGTCTAGGTTGGTGCGCATCAATTGTGTCACAGTACCTTCAGGCATATCACCAGCAAAAATGAGCGATTGAGATGATTCATCAATAGCGAGTAGTGTTCTGACTAAAGGCTCTTCATCTGCTTCTGTCTTAAGGGCTAAAGGGAAGAGCAAACCTGTTGCGGGTAGTCCAGATGCAAGCTCCCCAAGATATTCTTTGTATAGTGCGAGCGCAGGCTTATTGTCGAGTTCGTAAACGATATTGGCATTTGATTTTGTAATGTTGCGTTCGGGACCAAATAAGTCCCAGCCGCCTTTAGAAGCATAACCAATCTTGACAGCATCACCATAAAAGCCGACAGCCGTCACCATGCCTGTACAAGGCATGCCATCAACCAGTGTCCATGTCTTTTGGAAATCGGCACCATCTCCTGCTAAACCACCCGTTACAATAACGTGACTTGGTAAATTAGCCAAGAGACCATTTGCTAACTCAGATCCATTAACCAATAGCCCATCGGAGAGGATTAAAATGGACTTAAGATCAGGCTCGTTGAGCTGTTGCGCAATGCTGGCACCAACAGCATGACTGTTGGTGTCAATAACGGCAGCAGAGGCAAATTGAATGCGGGTATGTGCGAAGTGCGTCACAGCGAGGCTGAGGCTGTTGTCGTAAACCAAGTCGTTGCAGATTTCGCCAGCACTCGAACAACCAGCAATGATACTGTTAGGGTAGGTTGCTTTGAGTTGCTGCCAAATCATGTCGTTAGCATCAAAGCTGCGTGCTGCGAAAGCCAATACCAAGGTTTGCAGCGAATCAATGTGAGGCAGTTCGCTATCCCATTTTTGGTTTCGATACAAATGAGTACTGGTTTGCATGGCTTTCTCCGCATCGACCGATATTAAATTATCAATTAGATTATCACAGTCATATCGTATTGGCTATCGTTAAAGAAGCCCCATTGCCTGCTTAACTTTTTCGAGGGTTGCTTGTGCCTGAAAACGCGCCTTATCAGCCCCTATTTTGAGAATGCGCTGCAGTTCCGCTTCATCGTTGCGCAAGCGTGCAAACTCGGCTTGAATGGGGGTTAACAGGGCAACAATGGCTTCAACTGTATCAACTTTGAGGTGCCCATACCCCTTACCAACATAATCGACTTCTAGTTCGCTAATCGACTTTCCTGTCGCACCCGATAGTAGCGTTAATAGGTTGCTAACACCCGCTTTCGTATCGCGATCATAACGGATTTCGTTATCTGTATCGGTTACGGCTTTTTTAAGTTTTTTGCGAATGACATCGGGGCTATCCAGTAGGGCAATATAATTACCTGCGTTATCATCCGATTTAGACATTTTCTTTTCGGGTTCAAGTAGGCTCATAATGCGACCGCCTGCTTCAACGCTAGGAATGTAAGGTTCGGGCACGGTAAACAGGGTGCCGTATCGGTTATTCATGCGGTTGGCTAAATCGCGTGCTAATTCTAAATGTTGCTTTTGATCGGCACCGACAGGAACGGCTTTGGTTTGATAAAGTAAAATATCCGCTGCCATTAGCACAGGATAAGAGAATAAGCCAAGATTAATGTTATCTGTGTTTTTAGCTGTTTTGTCTTTAAACTGGGTCATGCGCTCTAGCTCACCCATATAGGTATGACAAGAGAGTAACCACATCAATTCGCTATGTTCTGGCACATCCGATTGAGCAAAAATAATACTTTTTTCTGGGTCGATGCCACACGCCATGTAAGCGGCAACAAAATCTAAACTACGGCTGCGCAATTCGCTAGGATTTTGGCGCACAGTAATGGCATGCAAGTTGACTAATGAAAAGAGACAGTCGAAATCTTCTTGCATGCGTAACCAGTTTTTGACAGCACCAAAATAATGGCCGATGTTGAGTTGTCCAGAAGGTTGAATGCCCGAAAAAAGAATATCGCGTGCCATTATAATTCTCATTTTTATCGTTAAGGTGTTTTGAATGCGTTAGTTGGCGGGAACTGTTGCTTTCCATGCATAACCCACTTTAGAGAAGGTATGAATGGGAATATCTTCATGAGAAGCACTGCGTACTTTGCCACGCAAACGACAAACCAAGGTGTCCAAACGTCGTACATCGTAATTGTCGACATCAAATCCCAGTTTTTCCACAATGGCTTCGCGCTTAAAAATGACGTTGGGATCCTGCATTAAACTTTTGACAAGGTTAAACTCAGATCCCGTTAAGCCCAGTTCGATGCCAGCTGGGGTAACAATGCTTTTTCTTTCTTCCGACAAATACCACTCAGAAGTGCCAACAGCATTATCTGTTTTGCGCATAACACTACGACAGACAGCCAGCAGCTCATCAAGGTCGACTGGTTTTGCCAGATAGTAGTCCGCACCTGCATTGAGTCCAGAGATGCGATCGTGACTCATGCCTAACGCGCTCAACATAATAATGTAGCCTGTGTGTAAGCTTTTTATCGCATCAATGTGATCCAGACTATCACCTTCTGGCAGCAGTCGATCGAGAATAATGAGCGTATAGCTATTGTGTGTTAATAAATGATCGAGCTGAACAAGGCTTGCGCAGTGCGTGACTTGCATGCCATTAGCGGTCAGGAAGGTTAACATTTCTTCTGCTAAACTGATATTATCTTCTAATAAAAGTACATTGAGCGTAATGGCATGTTGATTAAGCGATTTTTTCATGGCGTATTGATTGTTTTAACCAGTATGTTGCTTGCATTGGCGATTATTGGTACAGAAAAAACACTGCAAGTTGTCTTTCCGTCCGTTAATGATACGCAATTTACAGCGCCTTTGGAAATAGATTTGTTCAAAGATGCATCAAAAATGAACGACATTGATTCGGTTCAGACGCAAACGTTTATACCCATTGGTAGACAATCGTTATCATTGGGTTTTACACAAGACGTTATTTGGTTACGCGTTCGATTACCAAAGTCTGTGTCCGATACAGAAACCCCCTTGCTACTCACGGTTAATCCTCCTTTTATTGATGAAGTTCGTGCTTATATACCGCAAGCCGACGGCAGTGTATCCGTTCTGCTCGCAGGTGATCAAGTTGATATTGATACAAGCCTACCCAGAACACGCATGGCGAGTTTTCCTGTTAAGCCCTTTCAGGGATGGGAAAGCACGCCGATTTATTTAAAATTAACCTCTCGCAATGTGATGATGTTTGATCTGTCACTGATGTCGTTCGCGCAGGCGGAACAGGCAGAGCGTCAGACGCTTTTTGGCTTTGCCATGTTATTCGGTTTGGTTGCTTTTGCGTTATTCAGTAGTCTATTTGTCGGCTTGATGATGCGTGATGCTGCATTTCTGTTTTATGCGCTGTATCTGGTGATGCAACTAACCTTTGTTTCTGCTATTTATGGTTGGTGGCGTTTTGCTTGGCCAATCGGGACTGGCGATTTGGTGTTGGCAATGGGGCAATTAACGGTGTTTCTGCCATTACTGTTATTACTGGCTCGATTGTTATCCTTAGCAGTGCATTATCCGCGTTTTTACCGCTTGTTATTGGTATTGGCGATTTTATTGCCAACGATGGGTATTCCCTTGATTTTTTTTGGCTGGTTTCAGTTGCCTGTTGCCATAGCGCAAATGTTTATTATCTTTGCTTCGATCAGCTTGAGTCTGATGGGTATTGGGCTACTTAAAAAAGAACCGCTTGCACCTTTTGTGTTATTAATGTTTTCGGTTTCTTTTATTGGCATCATGATGCGCTTGATTATGCAACAAGGATGGGTACCAATGACCTTGGTGACGCAATATGGCATGGTTCTTGGCTTTATTTGGCAGTCTGTTACCTTGTATCTGATGCTGGGTTATCGTCTGAACCGATTACACCAAGATAAACGCATTGCAGATGCGCGAGCAAACATGGCAGAACAAGAGGTGAGCCAGCGCCGTTTATTTATGAATATGTTGAATCATGAGTTGCGCACCCCCATGGCGATTATTGATTCTGCAGCTTGTAATTTATTGGCAAATCAGCAGGGTGCAGAGACAGCAGAACGATTACGTTTAGAAAAAATGCGCTCCGCTATCGATCAAATGCGCCAGATGATGCAATTATGTTTGGATAATGATCGCTTGCACTGTACGGTGAACCAGCAGCAAAAATCATTGAGCTTGACCCAGTTTTTGGAGTCTGTTTTGGCGCAAATTGCAGAACGTCAAGATGCTGAAAGGGTTGTTTATGAAGGCTTGGATGATGATGTTCGGTTGATGGGTGATGCGGCATTATTGCGTTTAGCCTTGGTTAACCTGTTAGACAATGCTTTAAAATACAGCGATGAGAATCAAGATGTTGAGTTATTGGTTTCCTGTCCAACACCTGACCGTGTTCGCTTGTCGGTTGTCGATAAGGGGTGTGGCTTTGATCCTCATATCGAATTGGGGGCGATAAGACGCGGTGCTAATGTTGGTAACACACAAGGGTTAGGCATGGGCTTGGCTTTGGTTAAAGAAATTATTGAACAGCATCAAGGGCGTTTGTTTATCGCCTCGAGTAGCGCTGCAGGTAGTGTGGTGTGCCTCGAGTTGACGTGTATGCCTCAAGCGGCTCTGGGAGAGGTTTATTAATGGGGACTTCTAATAACCTACCTTTCGTCATCCTCGCGTAGGCGGGGATCCATGAAATCAATGAGATAGATTCCCGCTTTCGCGGGAATGACGGGTTTTTAGATGTGCCCTAATGTCAGCTTTTACTAAAAGAGCCTAGCTAAATGAAATTATTATTTTTATTACCGCTTGTTTTTACTTTATTTGTTTTGCCTGTACACGCCAAAGATTATTTTGGGCTTAACCTAGCAACAGAAACCATTGATAGTGCCACCCAAAAAGCCAAGTCGCTTTTTGCCGATAATCATCGTATAGAGGATGCTGGATTACGTATTGTTGGCAATGGACTGCTGCGTTTCTATGGTTGGTTTGATTATATGGATGTTCGTTT
>DZAT01000211.1 GCA_022736205.1 Thiomicrospira cyclica | reverse complement strand
CATCATATTGATGCGACATGAGATGTGATTGAACCTGAGCAATAAAGTCCATGATAACCACGACGATAATCAGTAAAGAAGTGCCACCAAAGTAAAACGGCACATTCCAATACAGAATCAAAAATTCGGGCAACAAGCACACTGCGGTGATGTAAATCGCACCCCAGAATGTCAGACGGGTTAACACACCATCAACATAACGCGCCGTATGTTCCCCCGGACGAATACCGGGTATAAACGCACCCGAACGCTTAAGATTGTCGGCTGTTTCACGCGAGTTAAATACCAGTGCGGTGTAAAAGAACGCGAAAAACACAATTGCCGAAGCATAAAGCACAAGGTAGAGCGGCTGTCCGGGTGAAATTGCCGTAGCAATATCCTTGAGCCAGGTCATATTTTCCGAGCGCCCAAAGACATCAGCAATAGTGGCAGGGAACAAAATAATGCTTGAAGCGAAGATAGGCGGAATAACTCCCGACATATTTAATTTCAAAGGCAAGAATGATGCTTGACCACCCGACATCTGACCACCGTGCTGACGCTTGGCGTAATTCACCGTAATCCGACGCTGACCACGTTCAACAAACACCACAAAACCAATCACAGCAATCGCCAATACCAAAAGCAGCAGCAACACAAGAATACTCATCTGGTCAGTGCGCACCAGTTCAAATGTACCGGCAAAAGCCGCAGGCAAGCCAGCCACGATACCTGCAAAAATGATGAGTGAAATACCATTACCAATACCACGCTCGGTAATTTGCTCACCTAACCAAACCAGTAACATCGTACCCGTGACCAAAGATATGGTCGCCGTAAAAAGGAACATCATCCCAGGATTGACCACCAGTGGATTAGAACCGACTTGCTGGCTTTGCAAGGCAATCGCCACACCAATTGCTTGGAATAAAGCAAGCACCAGTGTGCCATAACGCGTGTATTGGGTTATTTTGCGCTTTCCTGCATCGCCTTCTTTTTTGAGTTGTTCGAACTTAGGAACAACAACTGTCAAAAGCTGAACAATGATCGAAGCCGAAATATAGGGCATGACCCCCAGTGCAAATATCGACATCCGTGAAAGCGCACCGCCTGAAAACATATTGAACATTTCCAGGATCGAACCACGCGATTGATCGAATA
>DZAT01000210.1 GCA_022736205.1 Thiomicrospira cyclica | reverse complement strand
GGATGTTCGTTTAGACAGCAGAAGTGTGGTTATCGTGTTAAGTAATCCTCAACAATGAACGCACGCCCTACGTTATAATATTAAAATAAGAAAACACAGGTAAGCCAACTATGCTGCTGATGATCGATAATTACGATTCTTTTACCTACAACCTCGTGCAATATTTTGGTGAGTTGGGTCAAGAAGTCGAAGTGATTCGTAACGACCAAATTGACCTAGATGGGATTGCGCGCCTAAATCCCAAGTATCTTATTATTTCACCTGGCCCATGTAGTCCGACCGAGGCAGGTGTTTCTGTTCCAGCGATTCAACGCTTTGCAGGGAACATACCGATTTTAGGTGTCTGCTTAGGGCATCAGAGTATTGGACAAGCATTTGGCGGCAATATTGTGCGCGCCAAGCAAGTGATGCACGGTAAAACCTCACCTGTGTATCATCATAATGTGGGTTGCTTTGCCGATATTCCTAGCCCTGTTACGGTTACCCGTTACCATTCGTTAGTGATTGAGCAAGCTACCTTGCCCGATTGTCTAGAAGTGACCGCTTGGACGAACAATCCCGATGGTAGCATCGAAGAGATTATGGGCGTGCGCCATAAAACCCTGCCGATCGAAGGCGTGCAGTTTCATCCCGAAAGTATCCTGACTGAGTTTGGACATAAGATGTTGAAAAACTTTTTGGAGCAGCACGCATGAGTATGCCTAAAGTTTGGTTAGAGCAGCTGCTTGCTCAACAAGATCTCTCGTCTGAACAAATGACGGCGATGATGCAAGCCTTAATGTCGGGTCAAACTACTCACGCACAAACAGCTGCTTTGTTGGTTGCCTTGCGTGCCAAAGGCGAAAGCACCGAAGAGATTGCTGCTGCTGCCAAAGTGATGCGCTCTTTGGCAACGGGTGTTAAGGTCGATCATCCTGAAGCACTGATTGATACCTGCGGTACAGGCGGTGATGGTCAGCATACTTTCAATATCTCGACAACTGTGGCTTTTGTGGTGGCTGCCGCAGGCGGACGTGTAGCCAAGCACGGTGGTCGCTCGGTTACCTCAAGTTCTGGCAGTGCTGATGTATTAGAATTAGCGGGCATGAACTTGTCGCTTACCCCAGAGCAACTCGCTGTGTGTATGCGCGACACAGGGGTAACCT
>DZAT01000209.1 GCA_022736205.1 Thiomicrospira cyclica | reverse complement strand
AGGCATCAAAAAATTGAGGTTTTGAGGTAATGCCATGAACATCCCACGATTTGAGGCATTGGTTAAAGGCGGAGGCACCATTAAACATTTCGGTCATAGCCGTCACACTGCTTGTATTCCAATCGCCGATGGGTTGGTTAAAGGCGGAGGCATTCCGAAACATACGATACATACTCGTCACACTGCTTGTATCCCAATTGCCGATGTTTTGGTTAAAGGCGGAGGCTTTATCAAACATATAACTCATATTCGTCACTTTGCTTGTATTCCAATCGCTGATAGGTTGGTTAAAGGCGGTGGCATTATAAAACATAACTTCCATAGTCGTCACAATGCTTGTATCCCAATTTCCAATGTTTTGATTAAAGTCAGAGGCAATATAAAACATATAACCCATATTCGTCACACTGCTTGTATCCCAATTGCCGATGGGTTGATTAAAGGCGGTGGCACTCCGAAACATATAACCCATATTCGTCACACTGCTTGTATTCCAATCGCCGATGGATTGGTTAAAGTCGGAGGCACTAGAAAACATTCGAAGCATATTCGTCACACTGCTTGTATTCCAATTGCTGATGGGTTGGTTAAAGTCGGAGGCATCCCAAAACATACCACTCATATTCGTCACACTGCTTGTATTCCAATCGCCGATAGGTTGGTTAAAGGCGGAGGCATCCAAAAACATACGATTCATATCCGTTACACTGCTTGTATCCCAATGTGAAATATCTTCATTGAAAGTACTTTTATTTTGAAACCAATAACTCATACTCGTAATACCACTCGTACACGCATTGGTAGGGGCTACGCTTCCGCCACTGATATTGAGGTCGGTTTTTGCCGTGATTTTGGTATAAGTTTTGCCGTTGCAAGTAGTCGAGGCACTGGTGTTGTAGTCGCAATTGACTGTTACATTATTGTCTTCTATCCAAAAGCCATTACCCAAATTTGTCCAACTAGAGGGCAATACACTGATACTACTTGAAGCTACAGAAGCATTACCGTTGGTATCGCTTTGAGTCGCACTAAGTGCTGTGCCACTGCTTACGGGATTAGTAGGGGTAATTATCCAAGTTCCATCAGCACCAACGGTTGCTGTTCCAATTACGGTATTGCTTGCATCTTTAACTGTCACGGTTGCCCCTGCTTCACC
>DZAT01000208.1 GCA_022736205.1 Thiomicrospira cyclica | reverse complement strand
GTGTTGCCGAAGGTGGTGCGGAAGTGCTTTATCCTATTTTCGCGCCCGACTTTGCTCATGCGTTATCAAACTTTCGTAAAGCAGGTTATACCCTCATTACCACCTCAAGTCATCGTGGTACAGATTTGTATCAAAGCAAGTTACCGAATAAAGTCGTTATTGTTTTTGGCGAAGAAAGTAGTGGCGTTTCTAAAAAGGTCGCAGCTATGGGCGACTTGCCCATTAATATCTCGGGAACGGGGGCGGTAGAGTCGCTGAATGTCAGCGTTGCCACAGCACTCATTTTGGGTGAGTGGTGGCGGCAGGGGTAGGCAGGCTTACTCAAACCAATTGGTTAATTGCAAACTGCTAATATTCGCAAAGTCTTTGGTGTTGCGTGTTACCAAAGTTAGCCCATTAGCAATCGCAATGCCAGCGATTTGTCCATCAACAAAGGGTAAAGGCTTGCCCGCTGCTTCGGATTCGGCGCGAAGTTGTGCATGGACGCGTGCGGCTCTCGCATCGTAATCGAAAACAGGCAACACAGAAACCACCGTTTGTAAATAATGACCGATGGCATCCTTCTTTTTGCCTGCGCTCATCTTTAACCAACCATAGCGCAGCTCGTGCAGCACCACCGAAGGCAATGCAATTTCTGCCTCGTAGCGAGAAAGATTCAGTAATACATTGGCGTTGCAGACTTCTTTCGTTGCTTCAGAAACAATGTTGGTATCGAGTAGCCAAGCAGTATTTACCATGAAAATGCTCGCCCCGTGTCTTGCTGGCGCTCAGGACAAAAGTCATCATCAGTCGTCATTAAATTGTGGTTTAGCGTTCGCCAATCTGTTAGCCGTGTCGCAAAGCTATTTTGTTCACTTTTGATTTGCTCAAATTGATGTGCGGACATCAGCACTGCCTCGGTTTGACCCTTGCGAGAAATAAATACAGGATCGTCACTACCAACGACCTGTTGAATCGTTTCCAATAAGTGCGAGCGCGTGTAAGAGTAAGTGAGCGTTTGCATAATAATGCCCCTTGTATTTTATTGTACAACTATATTGTACGTTCTCTAGAAAGGAGGCGCAAGGCATCTTTTGTCATGTCGGCTCGACATCAGTAACGCGTGTTCAGGCATTAAATCTTTTTGTGCAAGTGCAGCTAGATTACGTAATAAAAATAAGTTAATATCG
>DZAT01000099.1 GCA_022736205.1 Thiomicrospira cyclica | reverse complement strand
CATTTATTCCTTAAACCCCGTTCCAAAAGATCGGGGTTTTTTATTGCCTGAAATTTAACATGACCATATTCGAATCTAAAAACAAAACGGGTTGTGGAAGCTTGCGCAACGCTTCGTTATGGGATAATCTCTTTTCAATTTACTCAATATTTTTATGGGCAGGGCTATTATGGCAAGCACAGGCGCTAAGCATCGTTGGTCGTTCGATCGATTAGGTGGTTTTGATCAAGTTCGTTTGGCTAGTGATGCCGATTGGTTAGCGCTGTCGACATTGGATGCTAAGTTATGGGCCGTTTTAAGTTGTCCGTCACGTCAACTGGCAGTGGATAATGCAACCTTCGATTTGCTTGATGCGGATCATGATGGTCGGGTTAGGGTATCTGAGGTGCAGCAATCCGTTGTGTGGGCTTGTGATGTTTTAATGTCGCCTTCATTGCTTTCTCGCCGTCGAGCTGAGTTTGTATTGACAGACTTACGTTCAGATACACAGCTAGGCGAGTTGTTGGCTTCTGTTGCTAAGGATGTTTTGGAGCAGGCAGGGTTACCACTTGAATCAGCTGTTAATCTTCCTTTGGTTGCGGATGCCATTGCCCGTTTTGCACAACAGCCTTTTAATGGTGATGGTGTTATTACCGCGCAATCTGTTAATGATCCAGAGCTACTTGATGCCTTAGCTGATGTGATGCAGTCAGTGGGGCGCTCGGAGGATGTGAGCGGTCAGCTTGGTATTGATTCTAGCTTGCTAGATACCTTTGTTGCAGCTGTCGATGATCGTTTGCGTTGGCTGGATGAAGCTAATACTGCTGGTGCGTTTGTCTTGGGTGAGCAAACAGAAGCTGCGATTGCTGCTTTAGACGCCGTTTCTGCAAAAATAGACGATTTCTTTACACGGGCTTCATTGGTTGCTTTTGATGCACAGTCAATGAGCGCTTTAAATCCGAGTTTGCCAATTTATGAGGCGATGTATGGCAATCTGTTAACGGATGCAACGCAAGATATTGCTGCTTTGCCCATTGCGCAAGTGTCTGCTCATGCAACTTTGTCTTTTAGCAGTGGTATTAATCCAGCGTGGCGTCATTCACTTGATAGTTTTTATCAGAAGGTCGTGCTGCCTGTTTTGGGTGAACGTTTGGCACTAACATTAACTGATTGGCAGCAATTGCAGCAACAGTTTGCGATGAGCCGTGATTGGTTAACGCGTCAAGAAGGGGTTAGTGTTGCGGGTTTGGATCGTGCGCGTTTGATGGCTTGGCAAACATCGAGTTGGGCCGTTGGGTTACAGGAACTGATTACAAAAGATAGCACTTATTCCGATCAGTTAAAGATGATGTCTGATTTGCGTAAGTTGTTGCTTTTATTGCGCGATTTAGATGTGGTTGTCAATAACTTTGTTTCGTTTAGGGATTTTTATTCGCCCGATCAGCTGGGCTTGTTTGAGGCAGGGACGTTGTTTTTAGATGGTCGGAGTATGCGCCTATGTTTACAGGTGGATAGCGTCGCGGATCATGCCAAAATGGCGCATTTGGCAGGAACATTTTTGCTGTATTGTGATTGTGTTCGTCGATCGGGTGCTGACCACATGAGTATTGTTGCTGCTGTCACTGCAGGAGATGCGGATCAGCTCATGGTTGGTCGTCATGGCGTTTTCTATGACCGTGCCGGTGATGAGTGGGATGCTGTTGTGGTACGTATGATTGAGAACCCAATTAGTGTTTCTGAGGCTTTTTGGTCGCCCTATAAACGCATCGGGCGAATGGTTGCCTCTCAGTTAGAAAAATTGGCTAGTGCGAGAGATAAAGCGGTAGAGACGAAGGCGGCAACGACTGTTACTGACGTGGTTAAGGAGCAGAAGCCAGCGGATAAACCAGCAGCGCCGCCATTTGATATTGCTAAGTTCGCGGGTATATTTGCTGCGATGGGCTTGGCTATTGGTGCATTGGGGACGGCGATTGCGACGGTGATCGCAGGTTTTTTAGCTTTGCCCTTGTGGGAAATTCCTTTGGTGATTGCGGGAGCAGTATTATTGGTTTCGGGGCCTTCGATGCTGTTGGCTTGGTTGAAGTTACGCAAGCGTAGTTTAGGGCCGCTATTAGATGCTAACGGTTGGGCGGTTAATACCCATGCCAGTATTTCTTTGCCCTTTGGCGCTACCTTAACGAAGGTTGCTGTGTTGCCAGCTGGTTCTCATCGTTCGTTATTGGATCCGTTTGCGCAAAAGTCTCGCTCGGGTTGGTGGTGGGTTTTGCTGCTTGTTGTGTTGCTGAGTGGCGCTGGTGCTGGTTATTGGCAGTGGTCTAAGATGGAACAGACTGTTGCCGTCAAGGAAAGTACAGTGCTGATTAAACCAGATGCTAAGTCAGCGTTAGGCACGGCGGTCAAGGCAGAGTAAGTTTGGTTTTGGAGCAGCTATCACATCATCTGATAGCAAGATCGGTTTGGGAAGAGCTTTCGGGGTCTTGTCTTGATGATCTTGCAGCAATAGAGGTGTTTGACGCGATTGATTCAACGCAATTGGCGATTCAGTCTCGTTCGCTACAGGGGCGAGATTGGCTTGCCTGTGTTGCTTTGCAACAACGTGCTGGTTTCGGTCGACAAGGGCGTGTGTGGCAGTCTGTACCTGGTCAGGTTGCTTTATCGTGGCGTGGGTGGCTGTCCATTCCGACCGCGTCAATCGGGTTGATGAGTCTGGCTGCAGCTTTAGCCATTGGTGATGTATTGGACAAGTTCCAAGTAAAAGGTGTCGGTTTTAAGTGGCCTAACGATATTTATATCCAAGACAAAAAGTTGGCGGGTGTGTTGGTATCTATTTGTCAGCAAAAGGGAAATCGTTTTGATGCGGTTTTGGGGGTTGGATTAAATCGATTGCATCTGTCTTTACCTGAGCAAGCAATCGCATTAGCCGATATAATACCCAATCCACCGTCTCTGTCTACTGTGTTGGCTGAGTTGTTAATGGCTTGGCATCAGTGGAAATCGGTTTTGATGTCAGAAGATGGCAGAAAGCAAGTGCGTGTCGCTTGGTTAGAGCGGGCATTGTGGATGAATACGTCGGTTCGTGTGTGGTTGCATAATGGGTATGTTGATGGCGTTTTTGTAGGGATTACCTCGAGCGGTTTATTACGTGTGGCAACCGAGAGCGGTGAAATGGTTTTTGCAGCGGGTGAGGTTCAACTTCGTCCGCTTGATTGAATTAGGCGTGGGAAGCGCTATAAAGTCTTGTGTATTTATTTGCGCTCCCAACATTGTTTTTTTGCTGGAGGAAGGGGTTTTATCCCTTCTCCCATACCCCAACCCTTATGGGTTTTTAGAGGTTTTCGAGTATAAATGGCTACATTATTGTTAGACGTGGGTAATACGCGCGTGAAGTGGGCGCGTGTGCGCTCTGGATTGTATGAATTTTCGGGTTCTATGCCTCTTGTGGGGTTGTCGGTTGATTCTTTTTTGCAACAGGTTTGTCCTGATGCGAATAAACCCAATTTGGTCATTATGTCTGTTGTTGGTGATGGTGAATGGGCGCGTATGTTGCGCTTTAGTGTTGCCAACTCGTGGAATACGCGATTGCTGGAAGTGGTTGCTGAAGCGAAGCGGGATGGCTTGAAAAATGGTTATGCTCAGCCGCAACGTTTGGGTAGTGATCGTTGGTCTGCGCTCTTAGGTGCATGGCGTATGCAGTCTGAAGCTGTGTGTGTTGTTGATGCAGGTACAGCCTTAACCATGGATGTTGTCAATAACGGTGGTGAGCATCTGGGTGGTTTGATTGTGCCTGGTTTGGCAATGATGCGTCAGTGCTTAACCACGGGAACGGCTAAAGTTGGTTCGCAATTAACACAAGATGATCAAGAAGCGGATGCGCCTAAAGTTGGTTTGTTGGGTCGTAATACGGCGCAAGCCGTTGCAGGCGGTGCTTTGTGGACGTTAGCGGCGGGTGTCGAACGTTTGCGTGAACAGGCTTACGATTTGGTGGGTGGTTCTATGCGTTGCGTGATTACAGGTGGCGATGCACAGC
This sequence comes from Thiomicrospira cyclica, assembly GCA_022736205.1. Classification (GTDB taxonomy): domain Bacteria; phylum Pseudomonadota; class Gammaproteobacteria; order Thiomicrospirales; family Thiomicrospiraceae. Next base: position 879 of record DZAT01000099.1, on the reverse strand, counting down.
AGTTATTGCCTTTGTTGTCGGGTGATTGGCAGTGGACGCCAGATTTAGTGTTGCGCGGTTTATTATCCTACACTGGTGATATCAAATAAGGAAGGAGCTGACTACTATGGTGCATGAATCTGGTTTAAAGCGCGTGCTGAGCGCTTGGGATTTGTTCTTCATGGGGGTTGGTGCCATTATTGGTACAGGGATATTTGTGTTGACGGGCATCGCTGCCGCAACACAAGCAGGACCTGCTGTTGTTGTTTCTTTTTTAGTTGCGGGTGCTGCCGCCGCTTTTGCCGCTTTTGCATACGCTGAGTTGGCAGGTATGTTGGGCGGAAGTGGTAGTGCCTACGGTTATGCGCGCACGGCTTTTGGTGAGTTTGTCGGTTGGTTAATCGGCTGGGTTTTGGTGATGGAATATGCTGTTTCTGTCGCTGCGGTCTCAACTGGCTGGTCTGGCTACTTTAATAACGCATTAACCGCGGCTGGTTTGGGGTTGCCTGACTATCTAACAAAAGCACCAGCGTTGGGTGGAATGATTAATTTGCCAGCGGCGGGCATTATTTTGGTGCTGATGGCGTTATTGATTGTTGGTACGAAAGAGGGCGCTCGCTTAAATACGGCGATGGTTTTTGTTAAGCTATTAACCATTACGGTCTTTCTTGTGGTTGGTGTTGGCTATGTTAATGCCGATAACTGGACTCCTTTTATGCCGTTTGGTTGGTTCGACCATGCTGCCGATGGACACCCGATTGGTATTTTAGCAGCCGCCTCGTTGGTGTTTTTTGCCTACGTTGGCTTTGATGCCGTATCGACTGCAACAGAGGAAGCAAAGGATCCGCAAAAAGATGTGCCTCGTGGATTGTTGTGGGCATTGGCGGTTTGTAGCTTTAT
>DZAT01000207.1 GCA_022736205.1 Thiomicrospira cyclica | reverse complement strand
GCTTGCGCAATCATCAATAGTGTGTTTATCGCGCCAAAGGAAAACGCCTTTTATTTTTTCAATAAAAACCTAACAGTTAGTCGAGGTGATGTCTTGATACACACCAAGTCAAAAGATATAGACATCTGACAAGGTGGGTATTGCACGTTGGGCGATTGAGTGAACCATTCCATGCAAACTTTTCTCGGATACTGGCTAATCGAACCATTGGCCAACCATTACATTGACCGCTTCGATAGCGTGCCAGATTTAACTTATCAGCACCACGGCAGGGCGTGTGAAGCCATTGATTTGGCGGTGTTTCTAAGTGGGAACGAGCGCTATCTACGTGCGACTGTTCCCAACTACTCTCCCGATGGCGAGCTGGTGCCTGAGAAAGATGAAGAAATTTTTAATGTAGTCAACTTGGCAGAGACGATCATTAGGCTCAGTTTTAACGGCGAGGCAAAGTTTTATGATCAGGTTCTGGTAGCCATGTATGGGTCGGATGATCAGCACATTTTTGAGATAAGCCCAAACTCCAACCAAGCCAGATCGGCCGTAAATTGCGACGGATTTCGCACGGGCATGGAAAGTGCCATTAGTTCACCCGAGTTTTCCACGATATACAAACTGTATGTTGATGCCAATGACTTCAACATTCCGCTTCAATATAGATACCTTTCGTTTTACAAAATACTTGAGCTGACTTTGAAATCGGGCGATCGGTGGGACTACTCAAGGCTTGAACATTGCATCGCAATTTCCAAAATAGAGGAGCATAGTCCCATTGGTGTAGCGCGCAGCGCGAAAAACTGGATTCATGAGTTGCGAGACAAATGCGCGCATATAAAGAACGGCCATTTGTCAGGAGTTACCGGGCTGGATACGACAGCCGTATCACAGCTCGCCAGCGCTATGCCTTTGATAAATCGATTGGCATGCGCAGCTATGGGTTCGCTTAGCTCAAAGCTTCAAACAGTGACTGCTGGTGCACACCTTCAATACAGGATACAGGGAGGCTTCTCGGGTCGTACACTTGTAGCACCGAGGCATTGATCGTTCCCACGCTCCAGCGTGGTAACGCATTTTGTGTCGCTCCAGCGGCACGTATTTAATACGAGCCAAGCGTCCAACCCAACGCCATATCCCAGCCAAGGTTTAAGCGCCGCCTGCCAGCGCCAGCGAATGCCTCACACCGCAT
>DZAT01000206.1 GCA_022736205.1 Thiomicrospira cyclica | reverse complement strand
CTAGCCACCTGACAGTTTAAGGTCAGAGGTAAAGACACAGAATAGAAGTAATCGAAAGAGCATTGGTAAGCCTCCTTTGAATGAAACGTAAACCGATTTGAAAAATACTTAAATCACGACGGTCTACCCGATCAACCAGATGGCGCAAGCCAGCATGAATCGTGCGAGTGCCAGTCGAGATAAACCAGACGTACAAATAAGCAACCGCTAAAGTCAAGCGAGACAATTTTTGGAAGGTATGCAACATGGTGGTTTCCAAATCAAAGCCATGTTTTTTGAGGTCGCCAAACATTTCTTCAATCCACATGCGGCGTTTGTAATAAGAAAGCGCGGCATGCGTATCGGGTAAGTTGGTCGCCAGACACCAAGGTTCTTTTTCTCCAGCCTGCCAAATCAAAAGCAGATTGGTTGGACAAGCGAATTTTTTCGTCAAAAAACTTTGTTCAAGCCAAACACGCTGCCCTGATTTTTGAATGTGAGAGACAAAGGGCATCCATGCGCCGCATTTGTCTAACCGTACCAAGGTGTTCGTCTTTTGTCGCAAAACATAGAACCAACGCCACTTTTTGAGTTGTCGGATGGTGGCAATTGAGCCAAATTCGGTGTCGCCAACCAAAAAAATGCGCGTTTTTCGTGGAATCAACGTTTTGACATATGCCAGCAAAGCCAATTGCTTGTTTGCCGTGCTATGTCCACGAACATGTTTGACCCATGTCCATGCAATTGGAATCGCTCGCTTTCGATATGCCAGACTGACCATCAGCAGTTGATGTCCATAACCAACTTTTGTGCCATCCACGATCAAACGGATTTCTCCAAGCCACAGGCTTTGCGTTGCCAACCATTGACGGGCTATCGGCTCATACCACGCTCGAACTTGAATTGCTGGATTGTCCAGAAAGCGGCTCAAGCGACGCGTGGCGCTGACTAACTTTGCCTGTCCTGGTTTTTTGCCCGCTATTTTGCTCAGGTGTACCGAACGGCTTTTGTAAATACCTACCATCAACCAGACAAAATTTCGTATCTGAGTAATTCTCGCTTCCGGTTGCAGTTCACGAATTCGCGCAATCCATGTATGATAGAGATGGTTGGTCGGCATGGGTTTCTCCTGTAAATCAGTTTTCTCGCAAAAACAAATTTACTCGATTTCCGCGCCGATCAACTATTCAATTGGCAAACTGTCTGGTGGCTAG
>DZAT01000098.1 GCA_022736205.1 Thiomicrospira cyclica | reverse complement strand
TCTTTCGCCAAAACCAATTTTCTGCTTGGAAAAGATTCTGCTAACCACGCCAAAGTATCCATAATTCGATGCGGTGCTTCAAAAAAAACCGACACGCGCATCTGCTTTTCAAGCTCTGATAACCAACTATTTTTACCTTTATTGGCAATGGGAATAAAGCCTAAAAAGACAAACCCTGCGCGTACATCCAAACCAGAACCCGCAATGGCTGCCAATACACTGCTCGCACCAGGAATCGGTACGACCACAATACCCGCTTCAATCGCAGCGGCGGCCAACAAAGCACCAGGATCAGAAATTGCTGGCACACCTGCATCACTCACGTAGGCTACAGACTTACCTGCCAGCAAGTGCGCAACCACCTCGCCAGAACGCGCCAACTCGTTATGATCATGAATGCTAACCATCGGTTTACGCAAACCAAGTGCCGCCAGTAATTGTCCTGTATGGCGCGTATCTTCAGCAGCGATCAAATCGACTTGCCCCAATACTGCGCGAGCGCGATCACCCATATCGGCCAAATTGCCTATCGGCGTTGCCACCATATATAACTGACTGGGCATGACCCAAACGGTTTGCTGCACATTAAAACCCTCTAAAAAAACTTACCGCTTTTCACGATAACTTTGTTACCATCTAACACATACTTATTTATTTTGATTAACAAGCACCAATAATCATGAAAAAACCCTTATCGACCGCAACATTCATCGCTACGGCTATCGCCCTGACACTAACAGGCTGTACGGGCAATAATAACAGAACCCACACGCCAGCACCCGTTGTCACGCCTGGACAAAGCGCACCAACCGTAACGCCACCCGTAGCCGTCAGTAAACCTATCGTAACACCCATTATTGCCCAACCCGAAACCAAATCTGAACCAATCGCCGTAACGCCAGACTCTGCCCCCACAGCAGCAACGACTGAAGCGTCGACAGCACTCAGCACGGTCGAACAAAAAGCAGAACAGCAACGCATCGCTGCACAACAGCAAAATATACGTAAAGTCGTTGTACTACTGCCAGATCACCCTAGTCTGGGCGATGTCAATCGGGACATCGAAAAAGGCATCCATGCGGCACATCAGCAACGCCCACACAATGGCAGCTTACAATTAATTTTCATTCACGATCAGCTTCCAGCCGAACAACTGCTTGCCAAAGCAAAAGCCTACACGCCAGACTGGATTATTGGACCGCTCACGAAAAGCGATATTCAACCCATCGGCAGCCAAACCGATAAACAACAAATTTTACTCAATCGACTGGATATTGCGACAGCAGCATTGCAACTCGGTTTACCCGTCGAAGATGAAACCAATCAATTGCTCAATAGTTTTGGCAACAATACTCAACCCATCGCCGTTGTTGCTAGTAACGATGCAACAGAACAGCGCATCCTAACGAGTCTGCAACAACAAGCCAGTGCACGCAATATACCCGTCATTACGGTTGCTGTCGACAAACAAAATGCCGATATCAGCGATTGGCTAGAAAATGAGGGCGGACTTAAAGAGAGTCGTCAACGCATCGAACGTATTGGCAAACTACTACGAACAAAATTCGATATGCCCGCCCAGCCTCGACACGACCTACAAGCTTTAGTACTTTTGAGCAACACTAAGCAAGCACACAACTTCATGCCTGCCGTGCAATTTCACCAAATTAGCTGGCCGATTTTAGCCACATCGCGCTTACTACCCACACGCAAAGGCGACAAGTTTAACGAACCCGACTTCGAAGGCATCCGTGTTTTAACCCCGCCTTATTTATTAAGCAACCTAAGCATCGAAACCCCATTCGAGGCGCTTGGCTGGGACAGTTATCAACTATTAGGCAATCCCTTAGCAATCAATATCGACGGCATGTCAGGCAAACTGACACCGAATAATAACAATCAATTAACACGTCAACTCACGTGGCAACGCATACAAGGCAGTCAACTAAAGCCAATCAAATGACCCTATCCAACGTAGCGGGCAACCTCGCTGAACAGCAAGCCTTGGTATTTTTACAACAACAAGGTCTTGTTTGTGTCGCACAAAATTTTCGCTGCAAGGGTGGCGAAATAGACATCATCGCCTTTGAGCAAGACACCCTTGTTTTTGTCGAGGTAAGACTGCGTCAAAACAAAAGCTATGCCAGTGCTGCAGAAAGTATTACCAAAACAAAACAACGGCGTATTTTACATGCGGCACAGTTTTTTTTAATGACCCACCCACGTTATCAACACTGCAACTTACGCTTCGATGGTGTATTATTTACCCATCTCAATCACCCCCCAGAATGGATTAAGGCGGCATTTGATGCATAACATGATTAAGGAGTCCTAATATGATGATCTCGAAAACACTGATGATTGCACTGGCAAGCACCACTTTATTACTGTCTGGCTGCGTTGCTGCCCCTGTACTGATTGGTGCTGGCGCTGGCGCTGGCGCGATGATGGTTAGTGAAGATCGTCGCCCACAAGCACAAATTGCTCAAGATGACGCGTCGAACACACGCATTCAAGCGTTATTTGCTCAACAAAATTTAAATGGCGAACCCAATCGTATTCGCTACACGGTTTACAATGGTATTGTGCTGCTTGTCGGACAAGTTCCAAACGATGCCGCTCGTGCATTAGCGCATCAGGCTGCTCAATCCGCAGCGGGTATTAAAAACGTGATTAACGAATTGACTGTTGGCAACACGATTGGCGCAAGCACCATTGCATCCGACTCTTACCTGTCATCTAAAGTTCGTTCTAAGCTGGCAAGCACACGCGATTTTAAATCATCGCACTTAACCATTGTTGTCGAAAATGGCAGTGTTTATTTAATGGGGTTAATGACCAAAGAAGAACAGCGCATTGCTATTGCCGTTACGCGCGATGTTGATGGTGTTAAACGGGTCGTGCGCATTATGGAAGACTGGGGCGCGTAATTGAAAAAACCTTGGCAAGCAGTGCTGATTGCCTTGCTTGCCCTATCATCTTTTTTTACTTGGGCAGAAGACTCTGTTCCGCCGATATCACTACCCGACTTGGGTAGTCCTAATCGTGCCAGTTTTAGTCAACAACAAGAAGACGTACTGTCACTTGCCTTTCTCGAAGCGGTTTATCAGCAAGCCGATTTAATTACCGACCCCGAACTCAACGACTATATTCGTGATATCGGTGCAAAACTCTTACGTCACGTTCATAGCAATCGTAAATTTCAGTTTTACATCATCAAAGACGACAGCATCAATGCCTTTGCAGGGCCAGGCGGCATCATTGCCATCCATAGCGGTCTGATACTCGCTGCCAAGCGCGAAGACGAGCTGGCAGCCGTTATGGCACACGAAATCGAACACGTACAACAAGAACACCTCTCTCGCATGTTCGACAATGGCAAAAAGGGCATTATTCCTACCATTGCAGGGCTGGTCGGTGCATTATTAGTCGGCAGTCAAAGCCCGCAAGCCGCAATGGCAATGGTCATGGGCGGCATTGGTTACAGCGCACAACAGCAACTTGCTTTCTCTCGTGATAACGAATGGGAGGCGGATCGCATCGGCATTGATGTCTTGCACGCTGCTGGCTACGACCCCAATGCCATGGCTGATTTTTTCGACACCCTCGCTAACCGCTACCGCAACGACAGCAAAGCCCCTGAAATGCTCATGAGTCACCCTGTCACAGGCAAACGTATCAGCGATAGCCGAGCACGAGCGCGAACGCTCAGCCTCAAAACACAAACAAAAACCGACAGTCTCGACCTAGCGCAAATCAGACTGAGACAGCTCCTTGGACAGTCACAAACACTCACAGATGCCAAACACATCTGCTACCAGCAACATATCGCCCACAACATCGAAAAACAACCACTAACAGCACCTAGCTGCAACGACTTGCCTAAACACCTGCTCAGTAGACTTGTGCTATTACAAAATAAAACCCCCTTCAATGAACGGGCGTGGCAAGAACTGATTGACCTTTACCCGAGCAATACTGCCATTAGCTTGCGTTATGCGCAAACGCTAATCGACAACAACCAAACCGAAAAAGCCATCAAGCAACTCATGATGTTCACCAACACCGTTAACGAACGCTGGGCGATATGGGAACCGATTGCTCGCGCTTGGCACAGTTTGGGAGACGATGCCAGCGAGGCTTACAGCATGGCAAATGCCTACGCAAGCATCGGTGCCTTAACATTAGCAATCATTCAAATAGAACGCGCCGAAAAACAAGCAACATCACCGTATCAACCACAGCTCAAACAGCACACCGAAACCCTGAAAGCTCAGCTATTAATGCAAGAAAAACAACGTAAAGCACTATAGTCTTGTTGACATCAACAACGTACATTATGTCATGGCTATTATTTTTACTAATGAACAGATAAGATACTCGAATCAATGAAAGTGTAAAAATACTTGCGTTTTTTTGCTTAATTGGTAATCTATAGACAAGAAAACAGGTACACACGCTCACAACGCATCACACTTAAAATAGTGCCTGACCCACAAACCCTTTGTATTGGAGGAAAGCATGGCAAAATCTCAGTGGCTGCGCACCATTGCTCGTACAATGATGGTATCAACCCTTTTTGTATCGGCATCTGTTGCAATGGCAGCAGAGGAAAAAAAGTTATCGCCTGTTGAAGAGGGTAAAAAAATTGCCTTTGATCGAACCAAGGGTAATTGTCTTGCTTGTCATATGATGGCTGGCGGTGTTTCACCTGGTGAAATTGGCCCGCCCTTAATGGCAATGCAAGCTCGCTATCCCGACAAGCAAAAACTTTTTGATAAAATCTGGGGTAAACCTGGTGTAGAATTGATGCCAGAGTCGCAGATGTTGCCTTTTGGTAAACATAAAGCACTCACTGATGATGAAATCAGTAAAGTGGTTGAGTTTCTTTACACTCTTTAATTTTTTTAACTACATTCTCGCTAAGGAGAAACCTAAGCATGAAACGCAGAACTTTCCTAAAAGCTGGTTT
>DZAT01000205.1 GCA_022736205.1 Thiomicrospira cyclica | reverse complement strand
TCATCGCCCAACACCACGGCCTGATGTACTACACGCTTGGCCAGCGTCAGGGTTTAGGCATTGGCGGCCTGCGTGATTTCAGTGAAGACCCTTGGTTTGTAGTGGACAAAGACTTGGCGCACAACCGTCTGCTTGTCACCCAGGGCACCGATCATCCGTCGCTCTATCGGTCGGCATTATTAGCCACGCAGACTCATTGGATCGCTGACCAGCCTCCTAGCCTACCGCTAGGTTGCAGCGCGAAAACACGCTATCGCCAAATCGACCAAAGCTGCGTGATTGAAATAATCAGCACAGACACTATTAAAGTAGTCTTCGATCAACCACAACGCGCGATCACCCCCGGGCAATCCGTCGTTTTTTATGGCGCGGATGAATGCCTAGGTGGCGCAGTGATAGAACACGCAATACCAACACAGAAGGAAGCCTGATGGCAAAGACCATTGAAGACCAAACCCTCGCCTTAGCCGGTGTCGTGCAAGCTTGCCTCATCGTGCGTGAACTCGCTTATCAAGCTCAGACTCCGCAGCACACTTTTGAAGCGAGTATCGCCAGCATCTTCCGCATGGATGCCCCCGATGTGCCCAGTGTCTACGACGGTGTGCTGCGTCTGGGCGATGGTTTACGCCACTTGCGCAAACAACTGGCGGGGCAAGCTGGTCAACAAGATGCTGAAATCATGCGTTATGCACTCACCTTGCTCCAGCTTGCACAACAATTGATGCAAGACCAAGCCATGCTGCAAACATTAGGCAACACGATTGAATCCATCAAGGGAAACGAAGCAAATAACGCTTGGTTAAGCCCAAGTCGTATCGAAGCACTGGCCAAGCTTTACCAGCAAACGATTAGCACGCTGAGTCCAAAAATCATGGTCAAAGGCGAACCCACAAAGCTCAATGACCCCGCTGTCGCACAACGCATTCGCAGCGCACTGCTAGCGGGCATTCGCTCAGCCGTACTCTGGCATCAATGCGACGGTCGAAAGCTGAGTTTACTTTTTAAGCGCAAACAATTTATCAATGCAACCGACAAACTGCTACGCAATGGATTAACTGTGGTTTAACGAAGAGCCTAAATTGGCACAATTTACTTAATATGCAGGAAAACCAAAGCAGAAGCGCATCAAGCAGGTTTCTGACGTCGTCCGTTTTCTACAAAGTAAATAAAGCCCGGTAAGGCGAATACCGCAAACAAAACGAC
>DZAT01000204.1 GCA_022736205.1 Thiomicrospira cyclica | reverse complement strand
ACCGCGCCATATTGATCGCAAACCGCGCGCAAAGTTTCTAAGAATCCTGTTTCTGGCGTGATGCAGTTCATATTGCCCGCAACAGGTTCAACAATGATGCAGGCGACTTGTTCGCCCACTTCAGCAAAGCAAGCTTTAACCTGTTCGCTGTCGTTAAACGAGAGGGTAATGGTTTCATTAGCCAGTCCTGCAGGTACACCTGGTGAGCTAGGCACACCCATGGTCAGCATGCCAGAGCCTGCTTTTACCAGCAGTGAGTCGCCGTGCCCGTGGTAGCAGCCTTCGAATTTGACGATTTTATCACGCCCTGTATAGCCACGCGCCAAACGGATGGCACTCATGGTTGCTTCTGTTCCGCTCGAAGTCATACGCACCATATCCATTGAAGGAACAAGCTTGCAGATCAGGTTCGCCATATAGACTTCAGCCGCTGTCGGTGCGCCAAAACTCAAGCCATGTACAGCTGTATCACAGACTGCTTTAAGAATATCATCATGAGCATGACCTAAAATCATCGGTCCCCAAGAACCCACATAGTCGATGAACTTGTTGTTGTCTTCATCCCACGCATATGCGCCTTTCGCTTTCTTAAAAAAGACAGGCGTACCACCAACCTGACGAAAAGCGCGTACAGGAGAGTTAACACCACCAGGGATATGGGTTTGTGCTTGTTCAAATAGGGCTTGAGAACGGCTAAACATGAATAAGTTTTCCTAAAATTAAGAGGCAGGAAGCAGTGTTTTAATACGTTGACTCAATGCAGTAAAGTCGGGCGTTCCTACGCCTTTCCAGACGATTTCGCCTTGTGCATTAAGTAGGATATTGGTTGGTGTGACATAAATATTGCCAAAGCCGCGAGCGATCTGTTGGTTACTATCATGAACAATCAAATAAGGGAGGTTGCGTTGTGTTGCAAAAGCGCGTAACTGGGTAGGTTCATCATAATCCATTGCGACACCAACGACAGCGATTTTGTTACCAAACGCTTGCTGTAAAGCGATTAAGCCAGGAATTTCTTCGATGCAACTGGGGCAGGTGGTCGCCCAGAAATTAACCAATACGGGCTTATTAGGCGCAGACAAGTTAATCTGCTGCTGGCTGTCGATAAAACCCGTTGCGGTAATATTCGGTGCTCTATCGCCCGAACAGGCAGAAAGCAAAACTGCCAGTACAAGTACCAGCAGTTTTTGAATGAAAGCAGGTA
>DZAT01000203.1 GCA_022736205.1 Thiomicrospira cyclica | reverse complement strand
AGCCCATACTGAAATACAGGCGCTGTAATTCTTGCTCCATTTGCTCCAAAACAGCGCGGTTTAGAATGCGTCCCTTAACCAATCCTGCCGATTTGAGTGCTTTTTCTAAATCAGCTTTTTCAACCTTATCATTGCCGGAGAACTTGAGTTCACCAATCGTGGGTAATTCGTCCAGCTTCACGATCAATACACTGCCGCGTTGATCGACCTCAACTTGCTTGAAGAAACCTGTTTTATATAAGTCACGTACCACGCGTGTGCTGTCTGCTTCACTAAACTCATCACCGACTCGGTAAGGAAGATACGTAAACACCGTGCCCGAATCGAGATTTTGCAGACCTTGCAACTCAATATCGCTAAGTTTGACTGCGGTGGCTGCTTGAGCATAATTCCCTAAGCTCAATGCCACGCCAACAGTTAATAGAATTTGTGCGAACCTATTCATTAAAACAAAGTATCCCGTTATGTACGTAGCCGAGAATTAAAAAAACAGTCGTGAAAGATCATTGAACATGGCTAAAGCCATAAGTGCAAGTAGCAAGGACACGCCCAGCTTCTGACCCACCACTTGTGCTTGCTCGGAGAGCGGCTGCCCCCGTATGGCTTCGATGGCATAAAACAACAAATGTCCACCATCCAAGACAGGTACCGGCAACAAGTTCAGAATCGCTAGACTCAGACTAACCAAGGCTAAAAAACCCAAAAAGGTAGACAGACCAAGGACTAAGGTGTGGCCTGCAATGTCGGCAATACCTAGTGGTCCACTGATGGACTCAAGGCTTGCTTGGCCGGTAAGCATTTTACCCATGACTTGCAAACTTAGCACAGTCATATCCCAAGTTTTAATGCTTGCCGCACTAAAAGCTGTCCAAAGATTGAGTTGATCCACTCGCCAAAGTCGTTCTCGCACGCTTTGTGGAATGTCCAAGGCAAAACTTGCACCAATATAGCCAAAGCTTTCGGTCTTGTCAGTCTTGGTACTAGGAATCATATCGATATGCAGAGTCTGCCCTTCTCGCACAACATCCAAGGTTATGCGCTGCCCCGGATGACTACGTATAAAGCTAAGCACCTGATCTGCTTGTGTCGTGTTCTCTCCTTGTACACCAGTAATCACATCTCCAACACGCAAATCAGCCAGCTCAGCAGCAGCACCTTGAACCACACTTTTAACAATCAGCTTTGCATTGTCGGGTCGCCACGGG
>DZAT01000202.1 GCA_022736205.1 Thiomicrospira cyclica | reverse complement strand
CGTCAATCAGAAGGCGCATCACGTCTCGTCCTAAGAATAATGGAAATCGACTTGGGCTGATTGAATCGTCCGGGATGCGACAATTAACCACCCAAACCATAAAACCACTGACCACAAAGCTCACGCCATGCCGCTTCACTTTGCGCAAACGAAATGGCTTGTGGCACAAAATCTAAAAAGCTGTGCACAACAATGGGTTTGGCCCGAAAGCTCACCGCAAACGGTGAAATTTCCATCCCCTCATTCTCAAAAGTAATCCGTGCACGCTTCATATGCTCCACCGAGGTCACCAGCAAAATATGCGGTCGTACGGACGGCATGTCCCCCGCCCGCGCCTCCAAGCCTCTACGCACTGCAACCGCCTCCTCCTTGGTATGTGTCACAATCCCCGTCGTCCACATGGCAGCTTTAGGCACCCCCAAACCCAAGGCATAGCGAATCGAAACATCCCCCTCAGGCTCGACATGCGGACGCGTTGGATTCCATCCACCGGTGAACACCAACGAAGGCGCTTTACCTGCTTTGTAAAGCTCAATCCCCATATTGCGACGCTCGACACCACCACCGCTTAAAACCACAATCACATCAGACTGCGGTGCATCCTGGAGTTTAATCTGCACAGCACCCTGCTCAACGTAATGCTGCAAAAAGGCACCTACGACAGGCGTACTTGCCAACCAAAAAACCAACAAGGCCACAGCGACCAAAACCCAACGACGAAGCGCCAACCCAGCAAGAAGAAGAATCAGCACCATCCCCGTCGGCAACAGTGGAATTACCGCAATCTTGTGCAAGTAAAATCCAATGACCATGCTTTCGTTGACCATAGTGTCCTCCTTGACTAAATAAAATGGATAAACCGCACGAACACAAGAGTCGGAATTTACCCCAACTAAGTATTGGAATATGTCGAATTATTGATTCGGCAAAAATGATATTCGACAAACCGTTCGCCGTGAGTTTGTCGAAGATCATTGTGCTGTGTTTCGACAAGCTCAGCTCGAACGGTTATTTATGCAATTTGTGTACCGAATCAAAGAAGGCACAGCCATGCACTCAAAAAACTCAATACCGCAATCAAAGCCCGCAAGTTGGTAATCCCCCCATTTTTAGCGCTACTCAAAAGTAGAGCCTAAGCGGCCATGGTCAATTTTTGTTTTGGGGTTAATCCCCCGAGCGCCATATTGGGGCGTTCGTTGTTGTACG
>DZAT01000037.1 GCA_022736205.1 Thiomicrospira cyclica | reverse complement strand
AATATCGTCTAAAATAACCGTTATGTCACAAGGATAAACGGAACATGACCCTCTACGAACACCTCAAACAATCCCGCAGCGAAGAAGACGTTAAAGACGCTTACATCAAAGCCTTGGGGCTGAAAGGCTTCACCAAAGGCTTAATCGACATTCAGACCAACGAAATCTGGTTCGAAGCGAAAGACACTGGCAAGCACAGTAGCTACGCCATGTTTACTCAGCTTTTGCATTATGTACAAGTGGCACTGAATGCGGGCGAAGCTGTACCGCCTTTTTTAGCGGTGATTGATACTGAAAAAGCGGCAATCATGAAAACCGCTGATGTCATTCCCTTTTTAGAAAAGAAAACCATCAAATGGGGCAAATCTGCCAGCCAATATACCACCGAAGCCTTAGAAGCTGTGTCGGCTTTTATCGGTACTTATTTTGTCTCGTTTAAATTAAGTACGCACGAAGACGAATTTATTAGCACCGTCAAGCTCGCCATTAAATCGGGCGATATTATTCGCACCCAAATCACGCCCGATAACCTAAAACAGGTATTCGATAAATGGGTGGCAATGATTGGCTTCGAGATGACAGGCGTGAAAGAAGAAGATTACGCGCTACTCTTTTTTGCCGACATCATGAACGATGGCACAGTCAGCACACATAAAGATATGCCCGCTAAATTATTGTTAATGGATGGCAAGCCCGTCTTTATGTTGGCTGGTAATTTGTACGAGTTGGGTAATAAAGAAGGTTATCGTCAATTTTGGGCGATTTATCACCGTCCGCCTAAGGCAGAATATCGAAATTATTTATTAGAGCGACGCGATAGTTTAATTCCCTTAGACGAGCGCAGCTTTAAGGGCGCATATTACACCCCCTTGCACGTGGTCGATAAAGCCTACGATAAACTGAGTGAAACCTTGGGTAAAAACTGGCAAAAAGACTATATTGTTTGGGATATGTGTTGTGGGGTTGGCAACCTAGAAGTGAAGCATTCTAACCACCGCAATATTTACATGAGCACACTCGATGCAGCCGATATTGATGTGATGAAAGCCACTAAAACCTGTGTCGCTGCCACACGTTTTCAGTACGATTATTTGAATGACGATATTAGCGACGATGGCAAAATTGATTACAGCCTGACCAATAAAGTACCGCAAGGACTCAGAGATGCCATTGCACAGGGTAAAAAAATATTAGTGCTGATTAACCCGCCTTATGCGGAGGCAACCAACTCTGCAAACGCTAGTGCTTCTGGAAATGGGCTAGAAACATCTACCAAAGAAGGTGTAGCTAAAACAAAAGTGGCTAATTTTCTTATGCGAGGTTATGGTAAAGCAAGTAATGAGCTTTTCATGCAGTTTGTTGCAAGAATATCTCAAGAAATACCAACAGCAACACTTGCTATGTTTAGTAAACTTAAATATTTGAATTCACCAACACTGAATGATTTTAGAGAAAAGTGGAGTGCTAAATATTTAGATGGTTTTATTGTTCATAGTAAAGCTTTCGATGGATTAAAAGGGGAGTTCCCGATTGGTTTTTTAGTATGGAAAACAGATCATCTTAGGGCTAAAAAGTGGTTGATTGGTGGTATTACGACCGAAGTGTTAGATAAAATTGCTAATCCAATCGGTGAAAAATCTTTTCTCAATAGTGGTACTCTAAATTTATTGACTGATTGGGTTATAAGACCAAAAAGTAATAACGAAGATGTAATACCTCTAAAAAATGCTATATCACCAGCAACCACATCAAAAGATTTACGTGGTACGAGATGGTCAGAAAATGGACTCGCTTGGTTAAATGCGCCGGGCAATGATTTGCAACAGGCAAACTTAACAGCTTTGCTCTCTTCTGGTTTTAGTAGTGGTAGAGGCTTTTTCGTTAACCCTGAAAACCTCTGGCAAGCTGCCATTGTCTTTTCTGTGCGTCGGCTTATCAAACCAACTTGGCTAAATGACCGTGACCAGTTTTTACAGCCAACAGAACCGCTAACCGAAGAATTCAAAAATGATTGTTTAATTTGGATGCTCTTTAATGGCAGCAACTTAACTGCCAGTGCCAATGACCTTGAATGGAATGCTCAAAAGTGGTCTATTGTTAATCACTTTATTCCTTTCACCGAAGAAGAGGTGAATGCGCCCGATCGGTTCGAATCGGATTTTATGCTGCAGTACCTGAAAGGCAAAAAGCAAAGCACCGAGGCTAAAGCCGTGCTCAATGCAGGCAAAAAACTCTGGCAAGCCTACTTTTTACACACCGACAACCGCACGGTGCGCGACGAATACAAGCTCAATCGTCCCGATGTTGGCTGGTATCAAATCCGCAACGCCCTCAAAAAACGCAACGAAAGTGACGATTATGCCCCTGTGAGTTTTGAACCCTTCGAGCAAGCCTACAAAGCCCTAACCGAAAAGCTACGCCCAATGGTGTACGAGCTTGGGTTTTTGAGGGGGTAATGATGTATCGTTTAACCGCTAAACAAGTACATGTCGATGAGCAGTTTTTACATGTAGACCTATTCGATGGTCGTCGCATTTCAACGCCTTTAGACTGGTATCCCGAATTACTCAATGCCAGCATTAAACAGGTTAAAGACTATCGTTTAATCTGTGATGGCACAGGTATCGAATGGGAAGCATTAGATTACCATTTGAGTGTTGAGTCTATGCTGATGGCGCTACCAGAACGACAGTTGTCTGTATCAAATTCAAAAAGCACTCATTATGTGTAGAATGATAGACGACAGCCTTTTCCACACCCTACCCCTGCCCCATCCCCAAGCAAAAAATAGCATTACTTACGACAGATTGCATCTGTTTTGATGTAATCTTGGCAAATCTGCTAAAATCGAGTCCGAGTTGACACGAACGACGATCACTGCGTCATTAATAGGAATTTAACCATGAATAAGCTCATTTTACTCGCCTCTTTTGCTTATCTGCTCAGCAGTGGATTATTGTTGGCGCGATTAAAAGGCTATCGCTTCGAGGCAACGCGCATCATTACCATTGTGTCGGCTAGCATCGCTGCGCTTATTCATGGCATATTGTTGTGGGGAACCTTACTCGATGAAAGTGGTATTCATATTGGGTTAGCGGTCAGTCTCAGTCTGGCGGGTTGGCTTTCGGCCATATTAGTGATTGCCAGCAGTATCAGCAAGCCAATGGAATCACTTGGCATGATCATCTTTCCATTGAGCTTAATCGGACTGTGGCTACCTGCATGGCTACCACCCCCGCATCTTCTGGCGCATGGCATTGGGTTACATGTTATTTTATCGTTAATCGCTTTTACCTTAATTGGTTTGGCAGCTGCGCAAGCGCTCTTGCTCAGAATACAAGAAAAACGCCTACGCGATCGTCAATGGCAAGGCTTACTGGGCGCATTACCACCATTGGCGTTAATGGAAAAAACCCTGTTTGAATGGCTTTTTGCAGGTTTTGTTTTATTAAGCTTTGCGTTAATAACAGGGATGTTGTTTGTTGATGATTTATTGAGCCAACATTTGGCGCATAAAACCGTGTTCAGCATCATGACATGGTTACTGCTGGCAGGTTTGCTGTGGGGACATCATAAACTTGGCTGGCGAGGTCAACGGGCTGCACACATTACCATTTGGGGTTATGGTTTCTTAGTATTGGGCTATGCAGGGTCACAATTTATTTTAGAGGTGATATTAGCATGATCCCAACCGCGATCGAGTGGCAGACATTAATCGAAACAGTGCGCCAAACCAGCCGCGATATTTTTGCGCAGGTTCACTCGGGCAGGCAAGAGAGTGAGCACAAAGAAGACGGTAGCCTGGTTACCCAAACAGATACCCTATTACAAACACAAATTGCAGCAGCACTTGTGGCGCAATTTCCTAATATTCCTGTTTTGGGTGAAGAAATGCGTGACGATGAACAAGCAGGTATTTTAGCCACGGGAAACTGCTGGATTTTAGACCCGTTAGATGGCACCAGTAACTTTAGCCACGGCATTCCATTTTTTAGTGTGAGTCTTGCACTCATGTTGTCGGGCAAAATTGTGGCGGGCATGGTGTTCGACCCCAGTCGAGATGAGTTATTTAGCGCCCTCGAAGGAGATACGGCACGCTTAAACAACACCCCCATTGCAACAACAGAACAAACAAGCATTAACACACTCAAAAAAGTCATTGCCGTCATCGATACCAAACGACTCATGCCACAGCTTGCCTGTGCCATTGTGACGGAACACCCTTATCATTCTCAGCGTAGTTTTGGCTCGGTTGCTTTAGATTGGTGCTGGTTAGCGACGGGGAGAATTCAGACCTATTTGCACGGCAAGCAAAAACTATGGGATTTTGCCGCAGGTGCTTTTATTGCACAACAGACTCAGTGCTTAACATCCACACTCGAACAAACCGATATATTAGCATTACCATTAGATCTAACACCACGTTCGGCAGTCGGTGCTACAGCACCGTTAACAACAGCATGGCAAGACTGGATTGCTTGCCACATCTAAGGGCATATCTACACACCTGTTATTCCCGCGAATGCGGGAATTTGTCTCATTATATAAAACCGCTCTAATCTGACCAACGCAGCAAGGCATCTTTTAACTTAACAATATCAATCGGTTTAGAAAGGTAATCATTCATACCTGCCTCTAGCACGCGTCCTTTATCACCTTCTAGCGCATTAGCAGTCAAGGCAATAATGGGCAAGTCATGGTAAATCCCACCCAAGGCTCGAATGGTCCTTGTTGCCTCCAATCCGTCCATTTCGGGCATTTGCATATCCATTAAAATCAAATGGTATCTGCTCTGTTGTGCCATTTCGACAACCTCTAACCCATTTTTAGCAATCGCTACCTTATGACCCAGTTTGGATAAAATGGCACGAATCAACAACTGATTAGACGGGTTATCTTCTGCCACCAAAATGCTTAACGGCAATTGCGCTTTCTGATTGTTATTAATCACAACCTGTGGCTCTAATAAGGCGGCATCGGCAGCTTCTAACGGGATGGTAAACCAGAAGCGACTGCCTAACCCATGCTCAGAGGTTACACCAATATCACCACCCATAATACCGACCAGCTTTTTACAAATTGCCAAACCCAAACCCGTTCCGCCAAACTTTCGCGTGGTCGAAGCATCAACCTGAGAAAACTCGTTAAACAGCAACCCTATTTTATCTGCTGGAATACCAATACCCGTATCGCTAACCGAAAAACACATCATCGGAAAGCCTGTGTTGGCATGGCGATCCAAAACCACATCGAAACGCACATCGCCATGACTGGTGAACTTAATGGCATTCGAGGCGAGGTTAAGCAAAACCTGACGTAACTTGTGTGCATCACCATAAACAACATCGGGTACTTTGCTGCTAATATGCGATTTTAAGGTTAGGCCTTTAGCGGCTAACTGAGACGATAAAATGGTCGAAACCAAGGCTAACTGTCCTGAAACGCGGAAAGGCTCACGCTCCACCAGCATTTTGCCCGCTTCCAATTTAGAAAAATCTAAAATATCGTTGATTAAACCCAATAAGTGCTCGCCAGACTGCTTCACCAGTCCGACGTAAACGCGCTGTTCTGCATCGAGATGACTGTCCATCAATAATGAAGCCGTGCCAATGACGGAATTGAGCGGGGTACGAATTTCATGACTCATGGTCGATAAAAAGTCGCTTTTAGCACGTACCGCATTTTCTGCAGTCTCTTTGGCAGCCAGTAACGCAATTTCAGACAGTTTTCGATCGGTAATATCAATCGAAAAACCAAGAATCCAACTTTCGACCTGTCCACCTGCAGGATGATAGGTCAGCATTTTTTTACCAGCAAGCAACCACACGTCTGCATGATCTTTTTGGATGTTTTCTTCTAAGATAATCGTGCCACCATCTTTACGTAAGCGCATATCATCTAACATATTTTTCATCGCTACTTGAGGCGGAAATATCTCGAAGTCTGTTCGACCAATCGCTTGCTCTCGCAATGTACCCGTTGTTTTTTCGGCTTGCTCGTTAAAAAAACGAATACAGCCATGCGCATCTTTGACCACAACGTTCAGGGGCAATGCATCCAGAATGCTTTCAATCAGCTTTTCTCGCTCTTGAATTTCCATCTGCGCCCGCTTTCGATCCGTAATATCGACCACAGAACCTGCTAATCGCGTGGCACGTCCAGCTTCATCCCAAACAGCCTGACCCGTAACATTGATCCAGACATAATAACCCGCATCGGTACGCACACGACATTCAACATCAAACGGCCAACAATGAACCAAATGTCCTTGCAACGCATCATCGACCATCACGCTATCTTCTGGATGCACGCGCTCCCAAAAAGCCTCGGCTGTGCCTAAAAATTGATAGGATGAAGCACCCAGAATCGCCTTCATCCGATCTGACCAGTAAACCTGATCTTCTACAATATTCCAGTCATAAATGCCGCCCTTAGAGCCTGCAACGACCAAATTAAAGCGCGTTGCTAAGTTGTCTCTCTCTGATATTGGCAAGCGCAACCGATCGGCAGAAACAGGCACAGTATGAAGCAGAATCGCACGCCCATCATTTAACGAAACAGGCGAAAAAACCGCATTAATGAACTGTGTTTCACCACTGTAGTCCATGCGTCTTCTTTCCGTCGACTTACCCTCATACCAACACAGTTCTAGCGCCTCGATCATTTGCGTTAGCTCTGATTCGGCAAAAGCACCCCATTTATCGGTAGCCAATTGGTTTTGTGCTAAAACGCACCACTGCTGATCGACTAAACGGATCAAGACAGCGGGGGTTAGCATGGCATTCAGTAACATTGTTGCGTTTAACATAGTTGATTTCCGTTAGAAGCGCGTCGGCAAATGATCGACATCAGAAAGGTTCCAAGCAGCATCAGAACGATCTTGTTTGAGCTGTTTTTTCAAGTCTTGCGGTAAGTTGGGCAAAAAATCTAAACCCACGCGCTGTTCAATGTCATCAATAGATACCCTAAATTGGCTTAACGCTTCATCGCCTTTAACACCCTGATCGGCCATAAAAGCCAGCACATGCCATTGATCACCTTTACGCGCGACAAAAATTTTATAGCAGGCATCAGGAACTTGAACTGGTCCATTAGGTACTAAAGCAGGGTTAGCACCGAAAACGGGGCCATCGATCACCCAAACCTCTCTGAAGGTATGGGTAAAAAAGTTTAACTCCGCACGCTCCAACCGCTCCCACCAACGCTGATTGAGCGCTTTTGATTGCGGGGTGATATTGGACAGCAAAAACGTTTCTTTCTGTGCCTCATCGTCGCACATCACAGCAATAGCATGATTGGGTGCTAAATGTCCGCGATCATAACCCGAACGGTTGTAGTGCTCGTGCACCACTTTTGCAGCAGTACGGGTGTCAGTAATAAACTTATCTTGACGTTTATCAACTTGACCATCTTGCTGCGCTGTCAGACGATAAGCAACCCACAGCGGGTTGGCGCGCTCATTACTGTAGCCCACATCGTAACATTTATTATGAAGAAACTGGATAGCATGATTGGCATCGTGTTGCACCACCACAGGCCAACCTGTTGGTAAGGACGAAGCAGTTGCTGGCACAAAAGACGCTGGATTTGAAGCAGGCATTGAAGCCTGATTCAGCAGCCAATGTGCACCTGCCGATGCTAACAAAAGGACAATAAGCAGCGCTCGCGTGACACGATTAAAACGACGACTCGACCACAGCGACATATCCCACTCCTTTTTACTTATTTTATATTATAACGCAGGAAAAGCAGGACAATCTTAGAATCAGACAGGTTTTTGTTGCAATAACTGTCTTAATCCCTCTACATTTTGCATCAAATGCTTAGGCTCATCACTCGTCCAAGGCTTGGTCTGTTGAACAGACTGTGTGGTCTGTGCTTGCAAGTGAGTCAATTGACCTTGGCTTGCTTGGATATCACTCGCGACTTGTTGTAAGCCAGTGGTTAGGGGTGCTAACCAGTCTAAAGAAGCTTGCGTCGAAGCCAAGCCTTGCACATTGGTGGTACGACTGCGCGTTAACGCTGCATCAACATCTTCAGTCGCACTTTGAATATTTTCGACAATTTTCTTGATTTGATCGGTTGATTCTTGCGTTTTATTCGCCAGTTTACGCACCTCATCTGCCACAACCGCAAAACCACGACCATATTCGCCCGCCCGCGCCGCTTCGATGGCGGCATTAAGTGACAGCATCGCAATCTGCTCCGAAATACCCTGAATGGCTTTCAGCACTTGCCCTACCGCTTGGCTATCGGCAACCAGCCGCGTAATCGCTTTTTGAATGGAGGTTAATTCAACGGTAAAGGTCATCATGGTTTGACGCATTTGCGTGACGGTCTGCTGACCTTGTTGCGCTTGCGCCAAACTGCCACTAACTTGACTACCACCACGTTCTAAAAATTGCGTCATTTCGTTTGCTGTTTGCTGCATACGACTTAAACTCGTGCTTAGGTTTTGTTGTGCCTGTTCTTGCGCTAACAACCATTGCTGCGTTCTGGTTTTAGCGCTCTGAAGGACACCCATTTGATCTGTTAGCTTCTGCTGATAGGCATCCCAATGTTTGAGCGATTGAACCAACTGTTGCTGTTCTTGTTGACGACCACGCCATGCTAAAACAAGCCACTGCATTTCATCGCCCTGCCCTA
Source organism: Thiomicrospira cyclica (assembly GCA_022736205.1). Lineage (GTDB taxonomy): Bacteria > Pseudomonadota > Gammaproteobacteria > Thiomicrospirales > Thiomicrospiraceae. Next base: position 11,138 of record DZAT01000037.1, on the reverse strand, counting down.
GCGTCAAGCCAGATTGAGACACACCTGGTTTCCAAACCTGTTGAAAATACAGCCACCACAATAAGCCAGAAAACAGCCACCACAAGAGCGCCAAAGCAAGCGACAACCTGACGAATAAAGAAGAAATTGATGCCTCAGCCGTCACAGTTTGCGAAGCAACAGCAGGAACCGCTGTAGGAACAGGCGAATGATTGCGCGACATACTGGCAACCTGTTGTGCCTGCAATCTTTGCCACTGGCGCTGGTACTGCGTTAGCGCCTCTTGCCACAGTGGTAATAAGCGAGCGACGGTTTCTGACCAAAGCATCGCATCATCCTGCGCACCTGCCAAAGTTGTCGCCAATGTTTGATGTGCGGCATCAAAACGCTGCTGCCAAACATCAGCCTGTTCACCAGAAGCATCCAAAGACCAATGCGCCAAGTCAATGAGATTACGCTGTTGAAAGTGAAGTCCTTTCCAAATAAAAGCCCAGCTAGAGTCTAACTCTGCCTCTAGAGCCAATGCATCTAAAAAAGCAGTTGTTTGCTGTTGCTCTAGCGCCACCAGCGGCGAAAGGTCGATAGATTGTGCTACAGAAAATGATTTTTGAATAATGATTTGAGGCAGCGCGACAGCAACCTCACGCTGAGATTGCGATGATTGTGGGCTAAAAATGACGAATAGCAACGCTATCAAGCTTAGGAACAACCCTGGTAAAAAGGTTACGCCCAACTTGCTCGCAAAGGCTAATTGGTTAAAGGCAGACATCGCTCGCAATCCCAGTAATAAAATCTGAGGCGCTTTGCGCCTTATTCAGATTTTCTTTTTATGTTTCTTAGTTGTGGGAAGGAGATTATTTCATCAGTTACATTCGCTTAATATAAACCCCTTCCCCCAAACCCCCATCTGTTTTACAGACACTCTTTACAAAGAAACAAAGCATAAGGCGTGCCATATCTTATTGATTAACGGTTTTTACGCTTTTTTTGCTTATCACTATGTTTCGCAAAACTAATTAAGCGTTTCTTACGCTTAATCTGTCGGTCAGAAAGTTCATTCTTTTTATCGGCAAATGGATTCTCGCTGGTCTTATATTCGATACGCACGGGCGTGCCAAATAAATCGAATGCTTTTCTGAAACGTTGCTCTAAAAAGCGCGTATAAGCCGCTGGCATATCATCTAACTGATTACCGTGAACAACAATAATGGGTGGATTGTGTCCACCTGTATGGGCATAACGCATCTTCACTCGACGACCACGTACCAATGGCGGCTGATGAACCAATAAAGACTCTTGCAAAACACGCGTTAGGGCAGGCGTTGGCAAGGTACGCGTTGCAGCCGTATAAACCTGCTTAACCATACCCAATAATAAACCGACACCTGTGCCATGTAATGCAGAAATAAAGTGATGTTCGGCATATGACACAAAGCTTAAACGCAAATCAATCTGACGCTTAATGTCTTCGCGCTGGTCTTTACTTAAGCCATCCCACTTATTCACAGCCAACACCAAACCACGCCCAGAATCTAATGCCATACCGACCAAATGCAAATCCTGATCGGTAATGCCTTCCGAACCATCAAGCATCACGATAACAACGTGTGCCGACTCCATTGCCTGAATGGCTTTAATGACGCTGAATTTTTCAATCATGTCGTTAACACGCGCACGACGACGAATACCAGCCGTATCAATCAGCGTATATTGCTGATCATCACGTTCAAATGGAACAAAAATACTGTCACGTGTTGTGCCAGGCATATCGAAGGCAATCACGCGCTCTTCACCAACCATACGGTTAATTAAGGTTGATTTGCCGACGTTCGGGCGACCGACAACAGCAATACGAATACCAGGAGCCAAGGTTTTAAGCGATGCTTCTTCTTCATCACTCACACCCAACGAATCCAGCACATCGTGCATCAGCGACGTAACGTTTTCGCCGTGCGCTGAAGAAATGGCAATCGGCTCGCCCAAACCTAAAGCATAAAAATCGGCCGATACCGTTGCATGGCTCAAGCCCTCGGCTTTATTCACCAGCAAGAATACAGGCTTGTTCAATGCGCGTACTTTTTCAGCGATCACCTGATCGTGCGGTACTAAGCCATCGCGACCATCGACCAAAAAGAAAACGGCCGAAGCTTCTTCGAGCGCCAATTGCACCTGTTGTTGCATAAATACTTCGACACCATCGGTATCACCGCTCAAGCCACCTGTGTCGACAACAATATAAGGACGTTCGCCGACACGACCAATACCGTATTGGCGATCTCGTGTCAGACCTGGAAAATCTGACACCAGCGCATTTCGAGTGCGTGTCAGACGGTTAAATAACGTCGATTTTCCGACATTCGGACGACCAACAAGCGCGATAACGCGTTGCATACTCATATTCTTTTGTGCTCTTTTACAATGCGTTGTTGGCTTGCCACAGGCTTAGGTTACCTGCCACATCCAATAATAATAAACGACGATCGGTAATCGCCACACCATCGGCCAAACCAGTGGTAATCGCGCCTTCGCTACGAGCGATCACACTGCCATCGCTACCGTTCAATAAATGCAAGACACCTTCCATATCGGTAACGGCAACATGATTACCCCAAGCCACCGCTTTGCTCAAACGACGATATTTAAGCGTATCTTGCATCCACAGTACGCGTCCCGATTCGGTAGACAGAGCCTTAACCGTATCATCTTGCGCCACAACGAATAAGCGTTGCTCACCCATTGCCATGTCAACCCACGTCGAGGTGTCATTAGCCCATAACTGGTTACCCGATTGTAATTCCAATGCAACCACTTTGCCATTTGTTGCTGCTGCGAAAATACGCGCGCCATCGGTTAGCAATGCCGACTGCGCATCGACCATGCGTTCAATGTCGGTACGACCACGTGGTAAAGCAATGCGCGATTCCCATGCACGTTCACCATTCACTTGTAGTACGGTTTCAACCAAACCATCTTCCCAGCCTAACACAATCGCATTAGCAACAGGCAATGGCGCTGCCATACCACGAACAGACAGGGCAGGCATATCGTGGTCTAACACCCACAAGGCTTTACCATCTAAAGCATCTAGCGTACTTAACTTACCGTCAGCTGTACGAACAAACACACGACCAGAACCTGCGAGTACCGATAATACTTCGGTATCTAATTGAGTTTTCCAACGTGATTCGCCTGTTTTTTCAGATAGAGCAATCACTTCACCGCGTGCCGTACCAATATACAGCAACTCTGCAACAGGCGAAATCGCAGGACCTGCCACCACGACATTACCGACATTGACCTGCCAAACCATCTCGCCTGCATTGCTGACGCAAGCAACACCACCGTTACCTGCTGCTGCAAAAACTCGATCGTCATTTTCAGCAATGTGCAATCCTGGCACATCACGTCGCGCCATTTTACCGAGCGACTGAGTCCAAACACGATTTAACCCCAGTTTTGGCGTAATACTTTGCAAAGGCGTTGGCTGATGAATGGGTTCATTGCGTCCACAACCGACCAAGGTCGCAAGTGCTGCTGCACTCATTAAAAATTGACGACGGTTCATTATGGTGCAACCTGTGCTAAATCATCGACCCATAACTGAGACAAGCTACGTAAACTTGTCGATAACTCAGGATTTGCCTGCGCCGATTTGAATGCAGCCTGTGCTGCAGCCTGCTCACCTTGCTGCATCAATGCCATACCACGAATATAATCCGCCATGCCTTTGAAGGCAGGCGACATGTCTTTATGATACGTATTTAAAACAGCCAAGGCATCAGCTGTTTTTTGTGTTTCAATCAGAACGCGTGCTAAACGGATCACCGCAATCGAACGCCAATGCGTTTCACTCGTGTGGGCAATCACCCATTTCAAGTCGGCTTGCGCGCCTTCCCAATCCGCTTTTTCAACTTCATTTTTAGCCAATAAAAACGCCGCGCCAACAGCATATGGACTCGATTCATGATCAATCATCAACTGACGCGCATCGCGTGATGCCTTAGCAAAATCGGTTGCTGCTGCCACACGCAAGGTCTCGTAAGCAATAGAAGCGGACTCGTTATTGGCACGCTGATAATCTTGATAACCCTGCCAGCCCAAGACACCCGCAAGCGCCAATAAGCCGCCCGTCAAAATTGCCATGCCATTTTCTTTTAGCCATGATTTTAGTGATTCTAACTCGTGCTGTTCATGAACATCTTGCATAATAAAACTCCGTTTAATTCGATAATTGCTTGCTTAACCAAGCGGGTAATTCTGTCCAACTCAGCAATACCTGCTCAGTTTCTTCTCTTAAAAACTTAACGCCAATTTTCTGCTGCGCAACCTCGTCATCGCCTAAAACCAAGGCAAAACGCGCACCACTTTTATCGGCTTTCTTAAACTGATTTTTGAAACTACCACCGCCGTGATGAACCATCAAGCGTAACGATGGCAAGGCATCGCGCCAAGATTCTGCTAAGGCTAAAACCCGACGCTGGGCTAACTCGCCCGCTGCGATAACATAAACATCAAGCGTTGATGGTATTGGCTGTGCTTTTGCCTGCATCAGCGCAACCACGCGCTCCATACCTAAAGCAAAACCAATCGCAGGCACAGCCTTACCGCCCAGTTGCGTTACCAACCCATCGTAGCGACCGCCTGCACAAATCGTACCCTGCGACCCTAGTTCGGTTGTGACCCACTCAAAAACCGTATCGTTGTAATAGTCTAAACCACGAACTAAGGTCGGCTCAACGCGATAGGCAACACCAGCTGCATCCAAATGTGCTAACAAGCCCGAAAAACTGGCTTGACTGGCTTCATCTAACCAATCCGATAATTTAGGTGCTCCTGCAATAACGTCTTTTAAAGCAGGATTTTTGCTGTCTAAAATACGCAAAGGGTTACGATGCAACCGTTTCTGACTGTCTTCGTCCAACACGTCATAATGTGCCGAGAAATAAGCCGTTAAAGCTTCGCGATAAGCCACACGCGATGTTGCAGAACCCAAAGAATTAATGAGCAATTCAGCTTCAATACCCAACAGCTTCCACAAGCGCGCACTCATCAGAATTAGTTCGGCATCAATATCAGGGCCTGCCATACCGAAGGTTTCAACACCCAGTTGATAAAACTGACGATAACGCCCTTTCTGCGGACGTTCATGGCGAAACATCGGTCCCATGTAATAAAGCTTTTGTGCACCTTGGTTAATCCAACTGTTTTCAATCGCCGCACGCACGCAACCTGCCGTACCTTCTGGGCGCAACGTTAGCGAGTCACCATTGCGATCCGCAAAGGTATACATTTCTTTTTCGACAATATCCGTCACTTCACCAATCGAGCGACAAAACAACTCTGTTTTTTCGACAACAGGTAAACGAACATGGTCGTAACCATAGTTTGCTAATAGCTGTCTTGCTGTCACTTCCAGCAGATCAAAATAACGAGCTTGTTCACCCGAAATATCGTTCATGCCACGAACGGCATTCACTTGTCCACTACTCATCTTTTACTCATTCGACTATTTATTAACCAAAACCAGCAACTGCGCATCCGCAAAAAACTGCCATACAAAAACCGCTAACAAAAGCAGTGAAAACAACCACCAGCCCTTTTTGCGCGATGGGGTGCGACGAGCAAAATACTCATTGACATGATTGATTGACTGCAAATTTTGCTGATTCGCAACATAATCCAGCGCGTCTAATGGCAAAGAAACACCCAAGAGTCGTGCGTAATTTCGCACATAACCTTTGGCAAACAAAAGATCATGATGAACCATATCCAGTCGTCCAGATTCAATGGCTTCCACTTGCGCAACCGTTAGCTTTAAGCTTGTCGCTAGGTGTTCTAAACTGTGATGATTGCCCACTCTGGCAGCACGCAAAGCTGCGCCCCAGTGCAAGCCCTGATCAGGGACTAAGGGTAAAGGTTGCGTGTTGGTGGACATCAGCGTTTATCTCTTGGTGCATGACGATCAAATTTGACCGTTGTTTGTCGAATCGACGCGCTGCGTTTCGTCCTATCTGCCACATCGCCTGCCAATTGACCGCAAGCTGCATCAATGTCTTCACCACGGGTACGACGCACATTGGTTTGCAATCCAGAAGCCATTAAGCGATTTTGAAACGCCAAAATAACGTCCCAAGCGCTGGTTTGATAATCGGTTCCAGGGAAAGGATTAAAGGGAATCAAATTCACTTTGGCAGATAAGCCTTGCAACAGGGTTATGACTTCTTTGGCATGCTTTGTCGAATCGTTAATCCCTTTAAGCATCACGTATTCAAACATAATATGACGTTTAGGATAGGCTTGAAGGTAGCGTCTGCACGCCACCATGAGTTCATTCAATGGGTACTTTTGGTTAATCGGCACCAACACATCGCGCAGCGTGTCATTGGCAGCATGCAAAGAAACCGCCAAAGAGACATCTAGGCGCTCGCTCAGCATATCCATCGCTGGAGTCACACCTGATGTTGAAATCGTCACCCTGTTTTTCGATAAACCATATCCCCAGTCGTCCATAAGTACATCAGCAGCAGGAAAAACGTGATTCACGTTGAGCAAGGGTTCGCCCATACCCATGAATACCACGTTGGTCACGGGCTTTTCGCCCCAACCAGCCAGACGCAACAAATGCTGAGCCAACCAAACTTGACCCACAATTTCATCACTGGTTAAATTGCGATTGAATCCTTGACGTGCAGTCATACAAAAGGTGCAAGCCAACGCACAGCCCACTTGTGATGAAATACACAGCGTGCCACGATTTTTATCGGGAATAAACACCATCTCAATGGCATTACCGCCATCGACTTCAAGCAACCACTTGCGCGTATCATCATCTGCAATTTGATCTACCTTAACTTCGGGCAAACGAATCGGCGCCAAGCTTGCTAACTTTGCACGCAATACTTTTGACAAATCCGTCATTTGGGCATAATCAATCACGCCACGCTGATGCACCCACTGCATCAGCTGCTGGGCACGAAATGGCTTTTCGCCCTGACTGACTAACCAATCGGCCAACATACGCCGATTCATACCGAGTAATGAAACAGGCGGACTATTTAATTCAACAACATCAGTCACACAAAGATCCTAGTCAATTACGCTTCACGAGAACAGAGTTCAGTCTGCGCAAAGAAGAAAGCGATTTCTTTTGCTGCGCTTTCTGGGCTATCAGAGCCATGCACGGCATTTTCACGCGTACTGCTGGCGAAATCGGCACGAATGGTACCTGCTGCTGCTGTTTCTGGATTGGTCGTACCCATAATCTCACGATGACGTGCGATGGCATTCTCGCCTTCTAAAACAGAAACCACCACAGCTCCCGATAGCATAAAGGCAACCAATGGCTCGTAAAATGGACGACCTTCGTGCTCGGCATAAAAGGTTGCTGCCTCTGCAGGCGTTAACTGTTTCATTTTGGTCGCAATAACCTGCAAACCAGCCGCCTCGAAGCGAGCCAAAATATGACCAATCACGTTTTTGCCAACAGCATCTGGCTTGATAATCGATAAGGTGCGTTCAATCGACATGAAGATTACCCAATAAAAATACTAAAAATGTTTTTTATTTTAACAAAAAAGCGTTGCACTCGGGCGCTTTTATTACTATCTGCTTGTCCTTTATTAAAAAAAGTCCCACAACAAAGCCAAAGAATTTATAATTCTAAGATGTTATCAATACCAAATAATTTTATTTACACCTTATTACTCACTTTTCTCAGCCCAGTGCTACTACTTTGGCTATTACGTGAGGCATGGCAGCAAAAAAGCTGGGCTTGGCTAAACGCTCGACTGGGGAAAACCACCCCCATTCAAGCCGACATTTGGCTACATTGCGCCTCGGTTGGCGAGGTCAATGCTGCTGCCCCCTTAGTTGAAGCCTTGCAAGCACAAGGCAAACAACTACTCATTACCACTTTCACCCCCACGGGACAGCAACAAGCACAACGACGCTTTGCCAATTTACCCAATTTGCACATTCGGTTATTGCCGATTGATTGGGCGTGGACAGTTAACCGATTTATGTCACACATAAACTGCCAACAACTTTGGCTCGTCGAAACCGAGTTTTGGCCAACACTCATCACACAAGTCAAACAGCGTGGTATGCGCATCAATCTAATTAACGCTCGAATAACACATAAAACCCTCAATGCGCCACGTTGGTGGCGACGGTTATTGGTTCGACTTCTTAATGAACAGATCCGTGACATTCTATGTCGCAACGAACAAGACTTAGCGGATTTTCGACAACTGGGTGTGACGAATCCATCACTGCGCATTGCTGGCAATTTGAAATGGTGCGACACACCGCCAGCGGACTTACCACGCTTATATAACCAACCATATGTTGTCTTTGCTTCAACCCATCAGCCCGAAGAAATCGAATTAGCGACATTGTGGCAACAGCATCCCGAATTACCAAAACTCGTTATCGTGCCACGTCATCCCAAACGCGGCAATGACATTGCCCAACAACTCAGCAAAGCAAATATTACGTTCAATCAACGCAGCATTACACCTGAACAAACAGATGACATTATTCTTAGCGACACCTTTGGTGAACTGCAAGCATGGATGGCATACGCCGAACTGGTCATTATGGGCGGCAGTTTTGCGCCAAAAGGCGGACAAAACCCACTGGAAGCGATTCGCTTAGGCAAATTAGTGTTGTGTGGTCCTGATATGCGCGATTTTGCACAAGAAGTCGAAGCCCTCATCCCAACGGGCGTGCTCATTCAAACAGATAAGATGAATGATCTGTTAAACCAAATAATACACCTATTGTCGCAACCTGAAACTACCGCACAGAAAGCAACAAGCGGGCAGCACTGGTTAGCAACAAACCAAGGACAGATTTTAGAAACCTATTACCGACTGGCGGAGCAAACTCATGGACTGTCGTAGCGGCTGTGCGGCTTGTTGCATTGCCCCGTCAATTAGCTCTTCTATGCCCAAGCACCCACAAGGCAAGCCTGCAGGCGTTGCTTGCCTCCATCTCGATGTCAACTTGCGTTGTGACTTGTTTGGCAAGCCAGAACGTCCCAAGGTCTGTGGCAGCTTGCAGCCTTCGTTAGAAATGTGCGGCAACTGCCGTGAAGATGCTATGGACTATCTGACAGAGCTAGAAGTATTAACCTGTTAAACTTCATGCCATAACGCTATTAACTGCTTTGTCTTATCTTCTACTTGCTCATCCGAATGCGCTTTAACCGCACCAATCACGGCAATACCATCGACACCACAGGCTTTTACCGCCGCGATGTCTTTAGCTTCAATGCCACCAATGGTGACAACTGAGTAATCTGGCAACAGCCATTTTACCCAGCTTTTAAGTTGAACTAATCCCACGGCAGGATGATCAATCTGTTTGCTGGTCGTACCAAATAAAGGGCCAATAGCAATATAACTCGGACGCGCAGCATGAGCGAATGCCATTTCCGCCAAGTTATGCGTACTTAATCCTATTCGTAATCCGCTTGCACGCAAAACATCTTTATCTGCATCAGACAAGGCTTGCCAGTCTTCTTGCCCTAAATGCACGCCGAAAGCGCCCGCTTCAATCGCAACATGCCAATGATCATTAATGAACAATTGGCTATCGGCATAGTCAGCGCACAAGCGCACTGCCTGCTGAATATTGGCTTGAACCCAAGCAACATCATCCGACTTAACACGCAGTTGGAGTGTGCGACAACCCGCCTGCAATAAAGGCATTAGCGCATCAGCTGTTGCCACAATCGGATAAAGCCCCATCGACTGCATCATGGGGGGAAAGGCTTTTGGCAAACCGCTAGGACAATCTCCAACGACCAACCACGGAAAATGAGCCGAATTAGGCTGCCAACCCCACGGTGCTACAGCCCCCACACCCTGCCCTAAAACGTGACTATGGGCGATACCGCCATGCACGCGTGCTTTGGCTTGCACCACTGCCGCAACTAAGGATAACCCTTGAACCAAACCTGCAGCAATACTCGTCGCTAATACGCACCCCGAACCATGACTATGGTACGATTCAATCGTGGGCGCAATCAGCCAGACGGGTGCTTTGCCTCGTTCCAGTAATAAATCTGCGGCTAAGGCATCGGCAAAATGTCCACCTTTAAGCAACACGGCTTTCGTCCCCATGCTCAATAAGGCTTGCGCCGCCGCCAACTGGTCGGATCGACTATGAATGACTAACCCTGTGAGCTGTTCCGCTTCGGGAATATTGGGCGTGATTAAGCTCGCCATCGGCAGTAAACGGGTGGTAAACATCAGGCGTGCGCCCGTATCGAGCAAGCTTTCGCCGATACTGGCTTTGAAAACTGTATCCAACACAATAGGGACATCCACATCGGCAAGAATGGTGACCAAACGCGACACCATCGCGCGGCTACCAATCATACCGATTTTAATTGCCGCAATCGGCATATCGGCAAGCAAGGCTTCCACCTGTGCTTGCATGATTTTGGATAGCACAGGATGCACCGCCGACACCCCTTGCGAGTTTTGCACAGTTAATGCGGTGATGGCACTACAGCAAGGAACACCTAAGGCATTGGCAGCCGCCATATCAGCAGACACGCCAGCGCCACTAGAAGGGTCATGACCTGCAATGGTGAGGAGGGAGGCGGGTTTTTGATTTAGCAAAAAATCACCTCTGATGCCAAAACGGCGTACCCAATGTCGGTGTTGATGCTTGTGCTGTGGGGCGAGAGGGAATCGGACCTGCCTCGTAACATAACCGCCCTGCTTCAATCGCCAAACCAAAAGCCTTTGCCATATTCACAGGGTCGGCGGCTTGTGCCACTGCAGAATTGAGCAAACAGGCATCATAACCCAACTCCATCACCTTAGTGGCATGGCTAGGCAGTCCCAGCCCAGCATCGACCACTAAGAAAGCATCGGGTAAACGCGCACGAATCGCTTCAAGTGCATAGAGATTAATTGGTCCTAACGCCGTACCAATAGGTGCTGCCCACGGCATAATCGCAGTCACACCAAGATCATAGAGCTTCATCGCCAATACCAGATCATCGGTGGTGTAGGCAAACACCTTAAAACCATCTTTCACCAAGACTTCTGCCGCTTTTAATAGCTCTAGCGGATGCGGCTGCAAATTGTAGTCATCACCAATGGTTTCTAATTTAATCCAATCGGTGCCGAAAATCTCACGCG
>DZAT01000004.1:54435-57682 GCA_022736205.1 Thiomicrospira cyclica | reverse complement strand
CAATATTTTTGCCGCAACATTGAGCGCTTCCATGACTGATTACAAATTAACATTGAACTTACCTGATACTGCTTTCCCGATGCGTGGTGATTTGCCTAAGCGCGAACCAGAGCGTCTTAAAAAGTGGCAAAGTGAATCACTTTATGCCCAAATTAATGAAGCACGTCAGGGGTGCCCCAGTTTTATTTTGCACGATGGTCCGCCCTACGCCAATGGCGATATTCATATCGGTCATGCGGTCAATAAAGTCTTAAAAGATATGATTGTTAAGTCTAAAGTCATGTCTGGTTTTCGTGCCCCTTATATTCCTGGTTGGGATTGTCATGGTTTACCGATTGAGTTAAATGTCGAAAAGGCTGAAGGTAAAGTTGGTACTAAGTTAGATGCGCGTGGATTCCGTCAAGCTTGTCGTGATTATGCAGATACCCAAGTTGCGCGTCAAAAAGCAGACTTTCAGCGTTTAGGTGTTTTGGGTGACTGGAATCAGGCTTATCTCACAAAAGATTATAGCTTCGAAGCGAACCAATTACGTGCGTTGGCCAAAATTGTTGATAATGGGCATGTTTATCTGGGGCTAAAGCCTGTTTATTGGAGTGTTGGCGCGCAATCTGCCTTGGCTGAAGCAGAAGTTGAATATGCCGACAAACGCTCAAATGCCATTGATGTTCGTTTTGTCTTAGCAGATAGTGAAGCCTTGTTCAGCCGTTGGGATGCCAATCATTTAGAACGTGGTGAGGGCGGTGTTTCTGTTGTGATTTGGACAACTACCCCTTGGACGCTTCCTGCTAATGAAGCGGTATCGCTTAATCCCGAGTTAGAATATGCCTTAGTGCAATTAACGATGAACGAGCAGTCAGAGCGTATGATCATTGCCCTAGGCTTGCTTGAGTCGGTTATGGGCCGTTATGGCGTTGTTGATTATCGTGTGTTAGCTACGGGTACTGGTCTAGCCTTAGAAGGCTTAATGTTGGCGCATCCATTTTTAGATAAGCAAGTGCCGATTATTGTTGGTGAGCATGTCACCCTAGATGCGGGTACAGGCGCGGTACACACAGCTCCCGCACATGGTGTCGAAGACTTTCAGGTCGGTTTAAAGTATGATTTGCCCGTGAACTGCCCTGTCGATGTTGATGGTAAGTTTTTAGCGAATACGCCCATTTTTGCGGGTAAGTCGGTACTGACTGTGGACAAAGAAGTGTTGGAATTGTTGCGTGAAAAAAATGTATTAGTACATCACGTTGCCATTACGCATAGCTATCCACATTGTTGGCGCACCAAAACTCCCTTAATTTTCCGTGCGACACCGCAGTGGTTTATCAGCATGGAGCAGGCGAATTTGCGCGATATGGCGTTAACAACCATCCCGCAAGTCGAGTGGATTCCCGATTGGGGTCAAGGGCGTATCAATGCAATGATCGAAAGCCGTCCTGATTGGTGTATTTCGCGTCAACGTCATTGGGGCGTGCCTATTGCCTTATTTGTGCATAAAGAAACGCACGAAATGCACCCACGTAGCAGCGAAATTTTAGAGACGGTTGCGAAGCTTGTTGAAAAAGAAGGGGTTGATGCTTGGTTTGAGCGCGATGCGGCTGCATTTATTGGTGAAGATGCACCTTATTACGAAAAAGTTCAGGATATTTTAGATGTCTGGTTTGACTCTGGTGTGAGTCATCATTGCGTGCTTGATTATCGTGAAGGCATGATGCGTCCTGCCGATTTGTATTTAGAAGGCTCAGATCAACATCGTGGTTGGTTTCAGTCGTCGCTGCTCACCTCACTTGCCATTGATGGCACAGCACCCTATAAGTCGGTCTTAACGCATGGCTTCACGGTTGATGCTGATGGTAAAAAGATGTCAAAATCAAAAGGTAACGTCGTTGCACCGCAGGAGATTTGTGATAAGTTAGGGGCGGATATTTTGCGTCTTTGGATTGCTTCTAGTGATTACCGCTATGAAATGACCGTTTCTAACGAAATTATTGCCCGTATTGCCGATAGTTATCGTCGTATTCGTAATACTGCCCGTTTTTTATTAGCAAACTTAAAAGGCTTTACGGTCGATCAGGCTTTGCCATTAACAGAATTGGTCGCTTTAGATCAATGGGTTGTTCATCGTGCCCACGAATTGCAGCAGCAAATCACTACTGCTTATAGTGACTATCAATTTCACCAGATTGTGCAGCATGTTCATCATTTCTGCTCGGTCGACTTAGGTTCTTTCTATCTTGATGTGATTAAAGATCGTCAGTATACAGCGAAGAAAGGTTCTTTAGCGCATCGCTCTGTACAGACGGCACTCTATCATGTACTGCAGGCAATGGTGCGTTGGATTGCCCCTATTTTGAGTTACACCAGTGATGAGATTTGGGAGACTATGCAGCAAGAACTCGGTGGCATGGAGCGCAGTGTGTTTACTGCTCAGTGGTACGATGGTTTGCAAGCGATGCCGCATACAGCTGTTATGAATGAAGCTTTTTGGCAAGATATCATGGTATTGCGCGATATTGTTAATAAGCAGTGTGAGATTTTGCGTGCGGCTGGAAGCATTAAAGGCTCATTAACAGCAGAAGTAACACTATATGTCTCGCAGACGTGGCAACAGCATCTTGCCTTATTGGGCGACGAGCTGCGTTTTGTTTTAATAACCTCTGCTGCGCATGTTTTACCCTTGTCCGCGAAACCAGAAGAGATGCTTACTGTCGACACTAATGGTCAGATTGCTGTTGCCGTTTATGCCAGCGAACACGCCAAGTGCGAGCGTTGTTGGCATCATCGTGCGGATGTGGGGTCGCATGAAGGTCATGAAACGATTTGCGGACGTTGTGTCGAGAACGTGGTTGGTGAGGGTGAGGCACGTCTTTATGCCTAATCGTCTCTTGTCTTGGCAAGCGTCAGGTTTGTCTTGGTTATGGCTTGCAGCTCTGGTCATTTTGATTGATCAGTTGACGAAGTTGTGGGCAATGACCTCTCTGGCTCTCTATGAACCCGTTAGTATTTTGCCGATATTTAATTTGACGCTTGCCTTTAATCATGGTGCAGCCTTTAGTTTTTTAGGGGATGCAGGTGGTTGGCAGCGCTGGTTATTTATTGTCTTAGCCTTAGGCGTTAGTACCGTGTTGAGTATTTGGTTAGCAAAAACGCCCAAATCGCAACTTGGGTTAACAATAGGGTTAACCTTGATTTTAGGCGGTGCAATTGGCAATGTGATTGATCGAATGATGCTTGATTATGTGGTTGATTTTTTGGA
>DZAT01000004.1:0-54335 GCA_022736205.1 Thiomicrospira cyclica | reverse complement strand
GTCAAATCTGCATCAACATCATCGAGTGCAAAACGGCAGCCTAGCTCAGCGAGTGCATTCATAAAATGTTGTGCATGGTTTAAATTTTTCATGACAGAAGCTTCGCTCACTTCAAAACAAACCAAACCAAATGGTAATCGATAGTTAGAGATAAGCGCACGCATTTCTTCTAAAAAGCTGCTGCTAGCAAAAGAATAAGCAGATAAATTAATATGAATGCGTGCAAATTGTTGCGCCAAACTGGGATTAAAGGCAAGCATTTCTAGCAAGTTTCTAACTACCCATGCATCTAACTCCACAATTAAACCGCTGCGTTCACAGATTGGCAAGAAAGAGGCGGGTTCGTGTTCGTTACCTAATGCATCGACACGACGTAAGAGTATTTCACATAAGGGTAAACCACTTCCTGTTGCCTTAATCATTTGGTAATATAAACGAAAATCGCCGTTGTTAATGGCTGTTTTAAGAGACAGAAGTTCTTTATTGTATTGTTTGCTTTTTTCTGAATTAAAGACGCTAATTTGATTGCGTCCATTTTGCTTTGCAGCGAAACTAGCGCTTTCTACTTCGTGTAAAAACTGAGTTGCCGTCGCAGCCCCTTCTTCGCTGATCGTTGTGATACCAACACTTGCTGTTACTGGCCAGTGTCCATTACCCAAGTCAACAACAATATTTTCTATTTGTTGACGAATATTATCCGCTATTTTTTCGGCTGTTGCGATTTGACAGTGAGGTAAGAGAATTAAAAAACGGTCTGCGGATGATCTAAAAACAGAATCATTAGCGCGCAGTACACCACGCAACAATTGTGCTACCTGAATTAATAAATTATCACCTTCATTATGATCTGCCATTTCATTTAAGTGTCGAAAGTGATCTAGGTCAACAAGCAGCAGCGCGTGGTGACTTTTATCACGTTTGGCTGTTAAAAGTAAGGCACTGGCCTGGCGATCAAACTCAAACTTGTTATAAATGCCCGTTAAAGGATCGTGACTGGCATTCCAAGATAGCTGCTTGCGCGAGAACCGTGCTAATCGAACATCGTGAATGGTTAACAAAGACCCATTGATGGTGTTATCAGGTGTGCGAAGCGGGCGGGCGACAACTTCAACAGGGAGTTCACTCATGCCATCTCGACCAATCAAAAGTGCATTACCACCTGCTGTTTCGTCTTGACCCGATAAGATTGCTTTTAAACCAATGCTGGGAATCGCTTCATCCGTGTTTTCATCGACAAGGGTAACAATATCTGATAGTGGTCGACCCATTGCATCTTTGGCACTATAACCTAATAAAGCAATAGAAGCAGGATTCAAATACTTGACGTTGCCCGATATGTCGCCAACGACGATCGCATCGGGTAAGCTTTCGATAATTTGTTTGATACGGATTTCTTGTTCGACCATTACATTGCTATCCTGCTACTATCTTATTTGGTTAAGGTATCTATTTTTTTGAGCTAGGTCAAGGGGTAAGATTGAGCAACTCAAGCGTTTTAGCATTTGGATAACCATCTGCAGGAAGATTATTTGCTTTTTGAAAATTGCGCAGCGCTTGAATGCTACGAGCGCCAAACCAGCCATCTGTGCCCTCGGTGCTGAAGCCAGCTCGCGTGAGTGTTTCTTGTAACTGAACAATAAATTGACGCGACCAAGGACGTACTTGCTTAGGGATGTTAAGCTTGGGTTCCGTATTGTTTGACAGTCTGTGTGCCAAAATGCCAACACTGAGTGCATAGTTATTAGAATTATTCCAGCGCTTAATGACCTTAAAGTTAGACCAGGTCGCAAAAGCAGGACCCTCATAGCCCGCTGGCAATAACAAAGTTACCATGCCGCCATCTGAAGACAGCCAGTTTCCAGAACGTGGTAAGATACCCAACTGCTGTAATTGTGTCGTCGAAAATTCGTTTTTGCCATCTGCCAATGCATAGTCAAAGTGATTGGGTAAGATCACTTCTTGTAGCCAAGGTTGGTGTGCAACCCAACCTGCTGATTTTAAATAACGCGCTGCCGATGCTAATGCATCTGCTGTGCTTCGCCATAAATTGACTTTATTATCTCCATCAGCATCTGTGGCGTGTTTTAAATAAACCGTCGGCATAAACTGCATCTGACCAATAGCACCAGCCCAAGAGCCACGCATTTCTTTTGCGGTCACATTACCCAGTTCGATAATTTGTAATGCAGCGAGTAACTCTTTACGAAAAAAGTCACTTCTTCTTGGATCGTAAGCAAGCGTTGTTAGTGCTTCTAGCGTCGAAAAATCACCTAAATACGTGCCGTAGTTGGTTTCCAATCCCCAAAAAGATACCAATATTTCTGATGGTACCCCGTAGTCTTGTTCAATTTTAGTTAGCAGAGCGTGATGTGTAAATTGTTGTAGTCTTCCTGCTTGAACGCGTAGTTCAGAGGTGCGTTTATCGAGATACGTCCAAAATGTTTGTGTAAATTCGGGTTGCTGTTGATCAAAATCGCGTATTTTTTCGTTAATGTTGAGATAAGGACGTGCAAGCTCAATAGATTGTTTACTGATGCCTTTGCGTTCTGCTTCTGCTATTAATGCTTGCAGCCAAACGTCAAAGGAGATGACTGAATGTGTCGCTGTGTTTTTTTCTTTGGGTGCTGGCAATGAAGGCGAGGGAGATGCTATGTAGGATGACTCAGGCAAAGGTTTTTCATTAAGCGAAATGTCGGTAGCACAAGCAGATACCGACGCACCAATAAAAGCACTTAGTATTATTTTAAGCCGATGGTGTGCCGCTAAATGCATCATTCTATTTGTTGACTAAATTACAGGACAAAAAGTACGCTGCATCGCATTCATCAGCTCTAATAATTCAGCATCGCGTACGCGACACAGTATTTTACTGCCATCTCTTCGTGATAGAACAATACCCTTTTCTCTTAGAATATCAATATGTTGAGAGACATTACTCTGTGTTGTTCCAACTTGCTCAACGATGTCCATAACGGGAAGTTCTTGATTGCCCAGTACGCATAAAATCTTTAATCGTAAAGGATGCCCCATTGCTTTGAGTGCAATTGCTGCTTTCTGAATATGATCTTCTTTACCATCGAAGGGTTGTGTCTCTAATAAAGTCATAAAAATTATATTCCTAGTTGTCTTACCCAAACGCATTATTTTTTTAATCGGTTATGTAACATAACACTTTTAGCTTATATTAGCATAATTTGTATTGATAAATGAGACGTTTTTGCGTTTAACCAAAGGGGTTTAGCTAATTTTTTATCGCCTTTGTATCATGGAATACAGTATGATTAGTTTCATTAAATTTATTAAGCACTGATTTAGAGGTCTTATCGGTATGACAAACAAGAAGGCATTGTGGCTCGCGTTAGGATTTAGTGTGGGTATTATTGTTACGGGTTCTGCCAGCGTATGGGCTGACAAAGCCGTTAAAAAAGCGAATACTGAAGAAACGGGGCTGCCTTTGGCAGAATTGCGTGCATTTGCTGAGGTTTTTGAACGCATCGGAAAAGATTACGTCGAAACCGTGGACGATAAAGTACTGTTAGAAAATGCCATTGATGGCATGCTGTCTAATTTAGATCCTCATTCTGCCTATCTTAAAGCCGATTCTTTTAAGGATATGGAAGAAACAACCAAAGGTGAATTTGGTGGCGTTGGTATGGAAGTCGGCATGGAAGATGGCTTTGTTAAAGTGGTCGCTCCCATCGATGACACGCCTGCCTTCAAGGCTGGTATTAAATCGGGTGATTTGGTTGTAAAAATAGATGAAGCACCTGTAAAAGGATTGACCTTACAACAGGCAGTTGAAAAGTTGCGCGGTAAAGTCGGTACCGATGTTCAGCTAACCATTATGCGCAAATCAGAAGACAAGCCTTTAGTTGTCAAATTAACGCGTGCGGTCATTAAGGTCAGCAGTGTTAAACAACGTTTATTGAGTTCTGGATACGGTTACGTGCGCATTAGCCAATTTCAACTACGCACTGGTGCTCAAGTCGTAGAAGGGATTGAAAAACTGGTTAAGGAAAATAACGCGCCATTAAAAGGTTTGGTACTAGATTTGCGTAATAATCCTGGTGGTGTGCTTAATGCAGCTGTGGAAGTTTCTGATGCTTTCTTAGACAAGGGATTGATTGTTTATACAGAAGGTCGTGTCAAAGACTCGGATATGCGCTTTAGTGCAGCTAAGGGCGATGTTTTAGAAGGTATTCCTATTGTTGTGTTAATTAACGAAGGATCTGCGTCAGCTTCAGAAATTGTTGCAGGTGCGCTTCAGGACAACGCCAGAGCAGTCATTGCAGGTAGAACCAGCTTTGGTAAAGGTTCGGTGCAAAGCATTATCCCATTGCAGAACGGTGCAGCAATTAAGCTAACAACGGCACGCTATTTCACACCAAATGGTAACTCAATCCAAGCTAAAGGCATTATTCCAGATGTTAAGATTGAACAAGTCAAGGTGGATTTGGTTGATAAAAGCAACGAACGCATTAAAGAGGCGGACTTAAATAAACATTTGTCTAATCCTAACGCATCTAAAGATGATAAAAAGACGGACAAGACTGACAAGCCAACCGTTGTCGAAGATGAAAAAGACAAACCTCAGTTGGTCAGTCAAGATTACGAGCTTTATGAAGCCCTTAATTTACTCAAAGCCATGACGGTTCTAAAACGCTAAGATGGGTTGGTTTGTATCGCTGACATTGACATGATGTAAGCGTACGATGCATCGAAAGATCACAGAAGCCGAAGTTCTTTGTTGATTCTTTCGATGTTCGTGATATAATGCTGTTATAAAAATATAAAACCCCGTTCGTCGGGGTTTTTTCATTTGCTGGAGGCAATGATGACCTTAACGGAAAAATTAGAGCAGATGCTAACGCCTGTTGCGACAGGATTAGGCTATGTATTATGGGGTTTGGAGTTTGCGCGTCATGGAAATTCTGCAACCTTGCGCTTGTATATCGATAAAGCAGACGGCATTACGGTTGACGACTGTGCTAAAGTATCTCGCCAAGTGAGTGCTTTAATGGATGTCGAAGATCCGATTGATGTTCCTTATCGTTTAGAAGTGTCTTCACCAGGGCTAGAACGCTACTTTTTTGCTTTAGATCAGTTGGTTGCCTATGTTGGGCAAGAGATTCGTGTTCGCACTTTGAGCAAAGGTATTGGACGTAAACGTAATTTTATGGGTCACCTACGACAGGTGTCCGATGGTGCATTGACCCTCGAAGATGAGACGGGTCAAATGCATGTTTTTTCATGGGGTGAGGTTGATAAAACGTCACTCGTTGTTCGATTTGATGATTGAGGGCGATAAACGTGAGCAAAGAAGTATTGCTGGTAGTTGAAGGCATTGCAAACGAAAAGCGTGTTCCTAAAGAAGCTATTTTTCAGGCGATTGAGGCTGCATTGGCTATGGCGACGCGCAAGCGTCATGATGATGCCTGCGAAGTGCGCGTGGCGATTGATCGCAAAACAGGTGAATATGATACTTTCCGTTTTTGGGAAGTGGTTGCGACTGAAGATGACTTAGTCGACGGCTCCATTCAAATGACACTAGAACAAGCGCAGAAAATGGATGCAGGCGTTCAAGTCGGTGAGTGTGTTGAACAAGAATTAGAATCGATTGATTTTGGGCGCATCGGCGCGCAAACAGCCAAGCAAGTTATCTTGCAGAAGCTGCGTGAAGTCGAACGTGCCAAAGTGGTTGAAGAATACAGTGGCAAAGAAGGCAAGTTGATCACAGGTGTGGTTAAACGTGTCGATAAAGGTATGGTTTTCCTAGATATGGGTGAAAACGTCGAAGCGGTTGTATTGAAACAAGATCAATTGCCTAACGATAATTTTCGCATGGGAGAACGTGTTCGTGGCCATTTAAGCGAAGTTAAATTCATGCCACGTGGTCCTCAATTGTTTATGTCGCGCACATCGCCAGAAATGTTGGTGGAACTCTTCAAAATTGAAGTGCCTGAAGTCGGTGATGAAATGATTGACATCATGGGTGCTGCGCGTGATCCTGGTGTGCGTGCTAAGGTTGCGGTTCGTGCAAATGATAAACGTATTGATCCCATCGGAGCTTGTATTGGTATGCGTGGTGCTCGCGTTCAAGCGATTACGAACGAGTTGGGCGGTGAGCGTATTGATGTCATTCTCTGGAATGAGAACCCCGTTCAGTTTGTGATTAATGCGATGGCTCCTGCTGAAATTGTTAAGATTACGATGGATGAAGAATTGCACAGCATGGATCTGGCTGTTCCTGATGACGGTTTGGCAAAAGCGATTGGTGTGCGTGGTCAAAACGTACGTCTAGCCAGCGATTTATCGGGTTGGGAATTAAATGTCATGACTTTGTCTGATATGCAGGCAAAAGCAGCAAACGAATCTGCAGGTCAAATTCAATTGTTTATGGATGCATTGGGTATTGATCAAGACTTTGCGCAGGTGTTGGCCTCTGAAGGGTTTAGCAGCATCGAAGAGGTTGCATATGTGCCTTTAGCTGAAATGCTTGATATTGATGGTTTCGATGAAGATTTAGTGAATCTGTTGCGTGAACGCGCAAAAGATTATTTGTTAACAAAAGCAATCGAGCGTGAAGAGAAAAAAGAGAATCTGCATCCTTCTGAGGACTTATTGGCATTGGATGGTATGACTGAGGATTTGGCATTAACCTTGGCAGAACATGACATCAATACACAAGAGTTATTGGCTGAGTTAGGTGTTGATGAATTGTTAGAGTTGGTTGATTTGTCGGAAAAAGACGCTTCTGCTTTGATTATGGCGGCGCGCGCGCCTTGGTTTGCTTGAGAATAAGGAGGTCAGTGATATGGCCGATATGACCGTTGCGCAGTTTGCGCAAAGTATGAGTATGGGTGTTGAGCAGCTGGTAGAACAATTTACCGCTGCAGGTGTGCGTTCAAAGCGCAGCCAAGATAAGGTAACAGAAGAAGAAAAGAAAAAGTTACTGGGTTACTTGAAGGTAAAGCATGGTCAATCTGGTGATGCAACACCAAACAAAGTTACTTTGACACGCAAAACAACACAGACATTGAATGTGTCTCCTAATGCAGGCAACAAGGGACCTTCACGTACCGTTGATGTTGAAGTGCGTAAAAAGCGTACCTACGTCAAGCGTGAAGATGACGTTGCAACGGTTGCTGTTACCGCACCTGTCGTCACAGCACCAGAACCGACACCAGCGCCTATCATTGTTGCTGAAAAACCTGCTGTTAATGTTGATGCGCCAGTAATTGAAAAAGCTCCCACAGCTGATTTGAAAAAGGCATTGATTGATGTTGTTGTTCCACCAGCGCCTGTTAGGGCAGCTGAAGCCGTTGAGCCTGTTGATAAGAAAAAACTGGTTAAACATACAGCGCACAAGCAAGGCAACAAGCCATCACCAAAAGCCAATCAGAATGAAGATCGCTTTAGTCGTGGCTCTAAACGCGCACCGCACAAGGGCGGCAATCAGAAAAAACAGCCCATTGATAACCAGCATGCCTTTAAAAAGCCTGTAGCACCGATTGTTCGTGAAGTTGCCATTGGCGAAACCATTACGTTGGCAGAATTAGCTGATAAAATGTCGGTTAAAGCCTCTGAAGTGATTAAGTTCATGATGGTTAGTCTGGGCATGATGATGACCATTAACCAAACGCTTGATCAAGAAACAGCGGTACTGGTTGTGGAAGAGATGGGTCATACGGCTAAGATCATCAACGAAAATGAGCTAGAAGAAGCCTTGTTGGCAAATGCAGGTGAAGGCGTATTGGTTACGCGTTCTCCTGTCGTAACGATTATGGGTCACGTCGACCATGGTAAAACATCGTTATTGGATGCTGTTCGTCGTGCCAAAGTTGCGCATGGTGAAGCGGGTGGTATTACACAGCATATTGGTGCTTATCACGTTGAAACAGGTCGTGGCGGCATTACTTTTATTGATACGCCTGGTCACCAAGCCTTTACGGCAATGCGTGCACGTGGCGCGAAAGTAACGGATATCGTTGTTTTGGTGGTTGCCGCCGATGATGGCGTGATGCCGCAAACGGTAGAAGCGATTCAGCATATTAAGGCAGCGGGCGTTGCGGTTGTTGTGGCGGTTAACAAAATGGACAAGCCTGAGGCTAATCCAGATCGCATTATGCAAGAATTGTCAGGCTATGAAATTGTTTCCGATCAATGGGGTGGTGATGTTCAGTTTGTGCAGGTTTCTGCCAAAACAGGACTAAATCTTGATACCTTGTTAGATGCTATTTTAGATCAAGCCGAACTCTTAGAGCTTAAAGCAATTAAAGATGCGCCAGCACATGGTTCTGTATTAGAATCGCGCTTGGACAAAGGTCGTGGGCCTGTGGCAACGGTTCTGGTTCAGCAGGGTACGTTACGTAAAGGTGATATTGTTGTCTGTGGCATGGAATACGGTCGTGTGCGTGCTTTGGTTAACGAAAATGGTCGTCCGATGGATGATGCAGGTCCTGGTATTCCCGTTGAAGTCTTAGGTCTTTCAGGTGTTCCGAATGCAGGAGATGAAATGTCTGCTGTAGCAGATGAGCGCAAGGCGCGTGAAATTGCTATGTTCCGTCAGAATCGCGCTAAAAACTTAAAAGAAGCGGCGCAACAAAAAGCGAAACTCGAAGACATGTTCAAAGGCATGACAGAGGGTGATGTTAAAGTTGTGAATTTGGTTCTCAAAGCAGATGTGCAAGGTTCTATTGAAGCTTTGGCTGGCTCTTTAGAGAAGTTGTCGACTGACGAAGTTCGCGTTAAAATCATTTTTTCAGGCGTAGGTGGTATCACTGAATCAGACGTTGATTTAGCCATTTCTGCCAATGCGATTATGTTCGGCTTTAACGTTCGTGCTGATGCAGGGGCTAAACGTCGCATTGAGCAGGAAGGTATCGATTTACATTACCATAGTATTATTTACGAAGTGGTTGATGAAGTTCGAAATGCCATGTTAGGCAAGTTAGAGCCAGAGTTTAAAGAAGAAATTATTGGTACTGCTGAAGTGCGTGCTGTGTTTAGTTCGCCTAAATTTGGCGCAATTGCAGGTTGTATGGTTGTTGATGGCACGATTAAACGCACGAATCCAATTCGCGTGTTGCGTAACAACGTTGTGATTTATACAGGCGAATTAGAGTCATTGCGTCGCGTTAAAGACGATGTCAACGAAGTTCGTCAAGGCTTTGAATGTGGCATTGGTGTTAAAAACTACAACGACGTTAAAGAAGGCGATCAAATCGAAGTTTACGAACGTGTTTTGGTTAAAAGAACACTTTAATTTGTCTTCGAATGATTGATTGTTTGAATGGAGGGTTGGCTATTCTTTTATTGCCAGCCCTTTATTTTTTTATTATCCTGTTTTTAGGGTTAAGAAATTTATGGCAAAAGAATTTTCGCGTGCGCGTCGTATCGAGCAACAAATTCTCAAAGAAATTGCAAACCTCTTGCGTTTTGAACGCAAGGATCCACGTTTGGCATGGGTAACCCCTGTTGATGTACGCTTATCCCCTGATTATTCTATCGCAAGTGTTTATGTTGGGGTTATGGGTAAGTCGGGCGATGAAGCTCAACAGATTATGCGTGTGCTAGGTGATGCTGCAGGTTATTTTCGTAGCGAGCTTGGCAAACGCATGAAGCTGCGTATGACCCCACAGCTACGTTTTTTCTTTGATTCTGTTGAAGATGAAGCGCAAAAAGTAGATGCTTTGCTGCGCAAAGCTTCGGCTTTATCAGCTGAAGTCGTTGCTGATGAGCACGATGAAGCAACTGATGTTGTCGCATCTTAATGGCACAAGTGAATGGCATTGTTTTACTCGACAAGCCAAAAGGCATCACGTCGAATAGTGCCTTACAAAAAGTTCGCTATCAGTTAGGGGCTGACAAGGCAGGACATAGCGGTACGCTTGATCCGATGGCGACTGGGTTGTTGCCTATTGGTGTTGGTCAGGGTACTAAGGTGTTGCCTTATTTGCTTGATGGGCATAAGCGCTATTTAGCTGAAGTGACCCTCGGTTCGACCACGACGACTGCGGATGCAGAAGGTGAAGTGCTTAAGGTATTACCTGTTCCTGAGTTGAGTATCGCTCAGATTCAGTCTGTTTTGTCTGAGTTTATCGGTAATGTTGCACAAGTTCCACCGATGTATTCAGCGCTTAAACGTGATGGTCGCCCACTTTATGAGTTAGCGCGAGCAGGTATTACCGTTGAACGTGCATCGCGACAAATTACATTTTTTGCAATTGATCTGTTAACCATTGAGGAAAACCGTTTATCGTTACAAGTATGGTGTTCTAAAGGGACTTATATTCGTACGCTAAGTGAAGATATTGGTGCACGACTTGGTTGTGGTGCGCATCTCAGCGCATTGCGTCGTTTAGGCGTGGCGGGTTTTGATCCGATAAGTGAGCCTGAAGCACGCCAGTGGTCTTGGTGTCCGTGGCAGTCTGCTTTAGACGGATATTTTGAAGGCTATTTATTGCCACTAGATGTCGCTTTAAGACATTTAAATTACGTAACCTTAGATGATTCGATTTTGCATCGCCTTGCCCAAGGTCAAAAAATATCGGCACAAAATTTAGAAGCCCCAATACTGACAGAAGAACCTTTACGCTTATATGATGCAGCAGGATGTTTTTATGGGCTTGGTAAAGCAACACCCTATCAAGGGCTGATGTTAGAACGTTGGATGTCGTGATGACAGTTGTTTTTTAGTCGTTACCTTGGTATTGTTTATAAAGAAGCACAACTTAAAAATTAAGGATGAATGATGATGAATATGACCACAGAAGAAATGATTGATTACTTTCGTCGTAATTTAATTTGTGAAACGTTAACACGTCAGGAAGTGGCGACATTGCGCGAATATTTGCAAGATGTGACGTTTAAAAAAGATCAAGTGATTGCTGAAATTGGTGTTGTGGGTGATGCGTTATACTTCGTGGTTTCTGGTAAATCAGCATTATTTCGTGAGGAAGAAGGCGAGGAAATTAAAGTTGCCAGCATGAAAGAGGGTACTTTGGTGGGTGAAATGTCTTTCTTTGATCGCAAGCCACGCGATGTGCGCATGAAGGCCGAATCTAAAAATGTGCAGATGCTGGTGTTAACGCGTCCTATGTATCAGCGTCTTAAAATTGAACATCCCATTATTGCGGTTAACTTACTTGAAAATGCCATCGTAAGCTTAGACTATTTAATTCGTCATATGGGTGAGGATATCGCCAACTTGAATCATTATTTTTATGGCAATGGTCGTCACTAAGGAAAGTCTGATTTGTATTGTTCAGAGCTTCCCTAACTGCTGGTGTGTTTGTACATGCTAATGACTGGCACAAAATGAGAAAATGAGCGAGCAGGTTGCAATTAAGGTAACCTGCCATCGTAGATTCCAGAACCAATTCTGCGTTCTTACAGGCGTCAAACCAATATAATCTAGCCACAACATCCATACAAATGCGAACGCCATACCTAGGTAAGCGATAGCCGACGGCATCAATCCCCACATAAACCAAGCCCAGATGGCAATCATGTTAGCATTAACGAGCAGCTGAATGGCTCGTTTTTGATCGGCACTGTTTTTAGCCATATCCATCGCATAAACCCACTGCATACCCGATAAAAAACTGAGAATAATCGCGGTATACGCCATCCCCCAATCAGCGACATTGACAGCAAGCTGATCGGTAAACGGCGCGATTGACCAAGCAGTTAAGGCACTATAAATAAATGGCAATGTGCCAGAATATGCAAGGATGCGAGATAATGTGATAAATGACATAAATCGCAAGTTCCTTATGAATAAAAACCCATTTCATGAATACAAACATCAGCTTCGAAGACACGCCCAATGGCAACAATGGCGATTTTTTTGATATGTTCTGGGTCAATGGTTGAAAAAGTCTTATAGTTTTCAAACTGACTGAATGGTAAGTAAACGAATTGCCATTTAGACTCGGTCATAAAGCTGGCGCGAAACGATTGCCAAGGAAGCCATAATTGATTGGTACGAATATGAAGGTTATAGGATTCGTTGTTACCCAAAACATGAAGATAAACGCCTTTGAAATCGTTACCATTGACGGGTGGATCAAAAGACCACTTCATTTGCAAAAATCCACCACGATTTTCCAGCGAAACACGACCAGAAAGACAAGAACAAGCCAAATCTAATCGATTACTGGGAGTCATATTGGCAACAGAAACACCACCCATAACGCGGTCATCGGCTGTTTCCCATTGCGTTGGCGTTGTTTCTGCTTGATAAATAATATGATGTGTAAACATGAATCAATACCTATTGGTGACCTCTAAAAACCCTAACGGGATGGGGGTCTGGGGGAAGGGATGCACATTTATTGCATGCAACCTATTAATTTAGATCCTTCCACCAGAAATCAAATAAACTTGGGAGCGCTAAAAATACCACGAAGTGGGGTTTTTAGAGACTCCCTATTGTTTAAAAGCTGAGAATTGGCGCAATAACCAACGTGTTGGTGCACCGATGAATGGCAGTTTAGCAAACAGTTCTTCACTGGCATCCCAGTAGTCACGATGTACCCTAACCAATCCATGATCATTCCATTCAAAGTAGGTTGTGCCATTAATAGCCAACTGACGTTTAGCAACCGTCATGGTCATTTGCCAAATCATCATAGCTGTCTGTTCATGGGAAAAACGGTGTGTGATATGAAATTTTGCATCGGGTGCAACAACAAACATATGCTTAAAAATGGTTTGAATGTCCTCCAGATGACCCACCTCATGAAAAGGATCTTTAAATTGTGCATCGTGAGCATAGAAATCGGAAAAGAGAGCCACATCATCGTGCGTTAACGATTCGTAAAAAGCACATAAATCATCTAAACGTTCTTGCGTATTCATTGGGTCTCCTGTTGATTGAGGCGGTTTAATATCCATTGTCTCAAACACCAAGGCAAGGCATTAATCACGCGCATCATCCGCGTAAATCCTTTTGGGAAGGCGATATCAAACGTTCCTTTTGCTAACCCGTTCAAAATGGCATCGCTGGCTTGTTGAGTTGACATAAGACTGGGCATTACAAAGGTGTTTTGCGCAGTCAACCTTGTTCTAACAAAACCAGGACTCACTAAGCTGACATTAATACCCTGTGGTTTTAGTTCGGTATATAGACTTTGTGCGAAGTAAGCAATGCCCGCTTTGCTTGCACCATAAACAGCACCATTGGGCATGGGCAAATAAGCAGCAGCACTACCAACAATAACCAAATGTGCGCCATCTTTTTGATTCGTTAGCTTAGGAATGAGTGCCTGAGATAAGTGAATCACACCCAATAAATTAGTGTTAATGGTGCTATTAATGTCATTTACGTTTTGACGACTGAGCGCACCAGCCGTATAAGCACCAGCAAAAATCATGACGACATCAATGACGTCTGTTAATTGCTCAATTGCAGTCTGTATCTGTTCGATCTGACAAATATCCATCTCGAGAAAATCAACTGACGTATTATGATGCCACTGCGCTTGATCAATATGACGAGCGCTAATCGTTAAACGAGCACCTTGCGCTTGCAACGATTGTGCAACAGCAAGACCGATGCCAGAACTGGCACCAACCATCCAAACGCGTTTGTTTTTCCAGTGTTTAATCGGTGCATTGGCTGTTGAAAAACACAACATTATAATGCCTTAACAAAAGTAAATTGATGTACGTCGATACTGCCCGCCTTAAATCCAGCTTCACAATAAGCCAAGTAATAATGCCAACGACGATAAAAGTGTTCGTCAATACCAAGCCCGTGAATGGCTGAACGTTGGCGCTCGAAAGACTCTTGCCACCGATTCAACGTCAGTGCGTAATCATGACCAAAATCCATGCGGTTGACCATCGTCAAACCTGCTGATTGAGCAAGGGCTGAGTAGTTTTTCGGGCGTAGGTAACATGCCGCCTGGAAAGATATAGCGCTGAATAAAGTCAGGATGACGACGATAATTTTCAAATAAATGCGGACTAATGCTGATGGATTGCATGGCAAAATAGCCGCCTTCTTTAAGTAGCAGATGTACCTGTTCAAAATAAACATGCCACCATTTTTCACCAACCGCCTCGAACATTTCTACTGATACAATGGCATCGTAATGTCCTTGATGATGTCGATAGTCTTGCAGTAAAACTTGTGCATTTTTGCTTTCTATTGCTGAATATAGTCGTTCTTGTACCAAGCGTTGTTGCTCGCTAGAAAGGGTGAGGGCAGTAACCTTAACACCTTTGTCGAGTGCTTGTTGCATCAGCTCGCCCCAGCCACAACCAATTTCTAGTAATGTTTGTCCTGCATGCAAATTGAGCTGTTCGATCAGTCGAGCAACTTTGCGTTTTTGTGCCACAACCAAGGGTTCATCTGGATGCGAAAAAAGGGCTGCTGAATAACTAAGCGTTTCATCGAGCCAAAGTTTGTAAAAGTCATTACCTAAATCATAATGTGCGGCAATGTTTTTGCGACTACCACCATTGGCTGTGTTGTCTCTTTTTTGATGATACCAATTTAGCCAGCGACGATATAAGGCAGTTGCTTGCCCCATTTCAGTGCGCCATGCAGACTCATTTTGTCGCGCCAGCAATAAGAACTGCGTCACATTGGGGCTATCGAGCCATTTTTTTTCATATGCTTGAGCAAAACCAATTGCCCCTTTCATGGCCATTGTCCATAGAGACAACCAAGGGTTGTATAAGACTAAGTTAGCTTGAAGTGTCCCTTCACCCAGTGTAACCTGCTTATTCCGATAAAAAATCGTCAGCTGACCTGCCTGCCAATTGCGTAATAGTTGCGCATAGACAGCCAGCGCTAAACCACGATTATCCCTGTTATCAAACGCTCGTTTTAACCACGAAAAAGTTGTCAGCATGAGTACATCCTACTCGTATTGTTTTTGGTCGCTTTAAGATGAACGGGGGTTTGATAAAAACGCGCTTTTTTGCGCCACAATTTAAAGGCATGCCAATGGATGCCCAGTAAAATTCCAAAACTGGTTAGTCCGTTGTGCCATAAGCACTGAACCATCGTTTTGTGCTGACAAAGCTTGCCTGTTTGCACTGCCGTAAGCACACGATCATTATTGCTATTATTTTCTTCGATAATAAGGCGGTAAGTTTCACTGGTTAGGTTAATGTGAAAGCGATAGCTCAAGTCCATTTGTAAAAAGGGAGAAACATGAAACACCTTGTCTGCACCAAAGCATTCACTTGTATCAATAACCTCACCATCTTTGTGATGTACATAATGATGCCAATGACCAAAGGTGTTAGAAACTTCTGCAATAATGGCGATTAACTGATTGTATTCATTAAAAGCATACCACATTGATAAAGGGTTAAAACCAACACCAAGAAATCGAGGAACTGCTACTAATTGTGCATGATGAATAGAATGACTGAATTGATGCTGAGCGAGACAGTCCGTTAGCCATGATCGCCAAGGCTGATCGTTGCGTCCGCCAAAATCAGTTGCGTATAAGCTAAACAGTCCCAAACGGTTAACGCTGATACCTGTCTTCAGACACTGTTCTTGCCAGTGATCCACATCCACACAAACAACAGCATATGGATAGCTAAAACGATAGGCATGCTTGTCATGTCGTTGATGCATGAGATCACCGACATACACAGACAGTTGATTACCTACTTGATGAGCCATGGCGCAGCGATTCCCCATGCGGCAGCAACTGAAACAGCACTTGCAAATCCGTCTTCATGAAAGCCATGAGCAAAATAACTACCTGCAAACCATGTGCGTTGCTTGCCTTGTATCTGATGTAACTGTGCCTGAGCTGCTTTGGTTTGCATCGTAAATACAGGATGTTCGAACCGTTTGTATTGCCATGTTTTTTCCGGTGATGGTGGTGTGTTGGGGTTAAGCGTTACAATCAAAGGTTGTTCGCTGTTAATGCTTTGTAAGCAGTTCATCCAATAGCTAACTTGCACAGGTTCATCTGTCGAGGCTTCTATAAAGTTCCATGCAGACCAAACATTTTTTTCGCTGGGCATTAAGGTTAAATCGCTGTGTAGATAAGCATGATTTTCTTGATAAGCGAAGGGGGAAAGCAGCTTTCTTTCTTCTTCTGTTGCACCATCGGCTAACAATGCTAAACTTTGATTGGCATGAGATGCCATAACCAGTTGATCTGCTGTGTGGGTTTCGCCCGACAACAAATGTACGCTAACAGACGAATCATCGCGTTGTATATGGCTTACCGTTACGCCTTTGACGCAGGTAATATTGGGGTGAGACAATAGTTTGTGCAAATATATCTGGCTACCGCCTGTTACTGTTTCCCATTGAGGTCTATTTTTTAATTGTAATAAACCATGATTTTTAAAGAATGACAATAGACTATTAGCAGGATACTGAAGCATCTTAGTGGGCGGACAAGACCAGATGGCAGCCGACATTGGTAACAAATAAGCATCGGCAAGGTGAGCAGAGAAACGGTTGTTTTCTAGCCATTCGCCTAATGTTTGTTGCTCATCTCGACCGTCATTTAGCAACCACGCTAATGCACTTTTGTTGAAACGTAACACTTCAAACAGTAACTTCCAGTGCGACAATCGCCACCGACTGGGTTTGTGCGCCATAAAGTTAGCAAAATTTCGACCGCCATATTGATGTTTGCCACCCTTTCGAGAGACGGCAAAAGACATTTCTGTTTTTTGTGTTTTTATAGCCAGATAATCAAAAAATCCCGATAAAAATGGATAATTGGGACGATTAAAAACAATAAACCCCATATCGACCGAATGGGTTTGTTTTCCCATTGTGACTGTTTGTGTGCAGGTATGACCACCTAGCACCTCGTTTTTTTCGATAATCGTTACCTTGTGTCCTGCCTGAGCCAACAACCACGCAGTGCCGCTACCAGCAATACCGCTGCCAATCACAACGACATTTTGTGGTTGTTTGATCATAGCAACGACTCGATGGCGGCAATGAGTTTGGCATCTGTTGGTTCTGTCATGCTTGCAAACGCTTGTATTGGTTTACCATTTTTATCGACTAAGAATTTGTAAAAATTCCACTTTATCGAGGTGTCTGTTTCTGCTTGCAGCCACTTAAACAATGGCGTCGCGTCGCTACCACGAACATGCGACTTTTCTAACATAGGAAAACTAACACCATAATTAAGCTGGCAAAATTGGGCAATATCTGACTCTTTATCTTTTTCTTGAAAAAAATCAGACGAAGGCACACCAATGACAGTAAATCCTTTTTTCTGGTAAGTCTGTTGTAGTTTTTCTAGCGCTTCATATTGATAAGTGAAACCACAATGACTGGCAACATTAACGAATAGGCAAACCTTACCTTGCGTGAGCTCGCACAAAGGCACTGAAACAGACTGATTAAGCAGACGAACCTTCTCTTTAAGTGGCTCGGCACAAGTCTGAGCACGCGATTCTGTGAGCGAAAACAATGCCATCATCGCAAACATGCGGCTTATAAAGTTTCTTCGTTTCATACTGAATTCCTATCTTTTTAAGGCTGCTCAAAAAATGCAATTTTCAGAGGTTCAGGCGCAGGACGTGCAAAGTAAAAACCTTGAACCAGATCAATACCAATGCTTTTGATATACTGCCATTCTGCTTCTGTTTCGACACCTTCCGCTAAGGTCGTGATATCCGTTTGTTTTGCCATACTCAGTATGCCGCCAACAATTGCCTGTTTAAGCGGTTCTTGATCAATATTCATGATCAATTCTCGGTCAATTTTTACCACGTTAGGCGCTAAACTTGCCAACAAGTTTAAAGAAGAATAACCGCTGCCAACATCATCGAGTGCCGTTCTAAATCCTTTTGCTCGGTAATAGTCTAAGATATGTTTGAGGTGTGCTGTGTCAGCAATTCTTTCTGTTTCAACCACTTCAAACGTTAAGTTCTTAAAGTCAAAACCATATTTTTTGGCTAATTCAACCGTTGTGCTTAAGCAGTTTTCGGGATTGTAGATAGCGCTTGGCAAGAAATTAATAAAGAGTCGACCAAAGTATTCATATTGGGCTGCCGTTGCTAACACAATTTCTCGCGACATGCGATCGAGATTAAACAGTAATTCTGCCTCTCGAGCCTGACCAAACAATACGTTAGGAGGAATTAAGCTACCATCAATACGCGTTCCACGAATCAAGGCTTCATGGGCATAGAGGCTTAAATCTGACACCTTAAATATCGGTTGAAAATGCGATACCAATCTTCGGTTATCCAACACTTCCATTAAGTCTTTTGCCATGAACTGCGCACACCAAGTTGCCAGAGGTCGCATTTCTGTCAAGTCAGAAGGCTGAATGCTGGTAGCATTGGCATCGGTCACCAGTACTTGAATATTCTTGGTGTCACCAGACTCAATGTGTTCACTCGAACAAATATCGAGCAATGTCTGCTGTATGTCATCGCTATCAATGCGCAATAATTGACCTTCACTCTGACAATGATGCCCCATTTCGTGCACCAGCTTTTTAACTTTTCCCAACAAAAAGTGATCGAAAAAAGTCAAAAAAAGTTTACCCTTGCCACAGGGCATATTTGGCAACATTTGACAACGACACGACATGATGACACCTTTTTCAATTGTTTATGTAATGTATTGTCAATCCATAAACAAAAAAAAGCAAGCATCTGAAACATATTGTTAGATAAAAATAAATACGTCATATTCGCATCGAATAAAAAATCGAATAACATCATAATCTTTAGGCTTTTCTTGCTATAATTATGACTAAAAACCAGTTTTGTCTGACAGTATCAATGGTAATATCCTAAACAATAATAGAGGCGATAACGTGTTTTTAGAGATTGACTATTCAATTGGACGTATTGAACGAGAGACAGGTATCTCTAAAGATCTACTGCGTGTCTGGGAGCGCAGATATGGTTTTCCATTGCCACAAAGAAGTGAATCTGGAGAACGTTTTTATGCGGCTCAAGACTTAAAAAAACTCTTGCTCATTAAGCGTCTTATGGATATGGGGCATCGCCCCGGTCAGCTCATGACATTAACAACCGATCAGCTGACTGTGATGCTTGATGCGCCTAAAGCATTAACAAAAACAAGCTATGATGACGACATTACTGATTTCATGACTTACATTCATCAAAATCAGTTTGATTCATTGTCGCAGCATATTGACTATTGGTTGATGCGTTACGGCGTCGAAGCGTTTTTACTAGGATTGTTACCTCGGTTCATGGCATATTTGGGTAATCAATGGCAAGTTGGCGCACTTTCTATTTATCAAGAGCATATCGTTTCAGAAATGCTGCAAACCAAATTGCGTCAATCATTCGCTTTTTTACCACCTGATTCAAATGCACCGACTGTTTTTTTAACAACACTTCCCGAAGAGCAGCATGGATTGGGATTGCTGGTTTGCGATATATTGCTAAAACTAGAAGGGGTAAAATCGATTAATGCGGGCATTCAAATGCCTGTTGGGGCAATTGCGCAGGCGGTTTATGAAAATCATGCTGATGTTTTGTGTTTGTCTTTATCGTCCTTGGCAGATATAACCGATTGCACCAAGCAAATTAATGAATTATTAACGCAACTCTCGCCATCGGTTTCAGTTTTACTGGGGGGGCAAGGAAGTCATAACATACGCATTCGTGATGATCGTGTGCGCGTTTTATCTGATACGCAAACGTTAATATCTGAAATTAAAAAACTGGTTCGAAATCATGTTAAATAAACATTCAACGTTGCTTTGGCTGCGCCGAGATTTGCGCCTAGATGATAATGCAGCTTTGTACAAAGCCCTAAAGCAATCGCAGAAGGTGTGCGCTGTATTTGTCTTTGATCGTGATATTTTGGATCTTTTGCCAGCAAATGATCGACGTGTGACGTTTATTTGGCAATCGGTACATGCCTTGCAACAAGCATTCAGTTTGCAAGGTGGACGCTTGTTTGTGTTACATGGCAAAGCAAGTGAGTTGATTCCTACATTAGCAGAGCATTTAGGTGTTGACTGTGTTGTTGCAGCTGAAGATTATGAGCCTAATGCCATCAGGCGTGACGATGTGGTTAACTTAGCCCTTACAGCAAAAGGTATTGCTTTTTCACTGGTAAAAGATCAGGTCATCTTTGCTAAAGATGAGGTTTTATCGCAAAAGAAAACACCATTGACGGTATTTACGCCCTACAAAAATGCGTGGTTAAAAACAGTCAATTCGTTTTATTTATCACCTTACCCTATTGCGTCGTATTATGACCGTCTGTGGCAACCCGATTTAAACATCGAAGAAGCATCTAGCCTTAATCAAATGGGTTTTATAGAGCAGTCTTTGTTGGTTCAGGCGGGTGAAGCGGGTGCTGCCATTGCTTGGCAAGATTTTATAAAACGTATGGATGGTTATAAAGCGTACAGAGACTTTCCCGCTGTCAAAGGCGTTTCCTACTTATCTGTACATTTGCGCTTTGGTACCTTGTCAATTCGCAAACTGGCAGCTGAAGCTTGGCAACGAGGTGGAGAGGGCGCTGCAACTTGGTTGTCTGAGTTGATTTGGCGTGAGTTTTATATGCAGTTTTTGTGGCATCATCCCACAGTATCCAATCAAGCATATAAAGTTGAATGGCGAGATCAGCCTTGGGGTAATCGGCAAGATTGGTTTGAAGCATGGTGCGAGGGTCGAACGGGTTATCCGATTGTTGATGCTGCGATGCGTCAACTGAATCAGACGGGCTTTATGCATAATCGTTTGCGCATGATTGTTGCTGCTTTTTTAATTAAAGATTTGGATATTAATTGGCAGTGGGGCGAAGCTTATTTTGCACAACAATTGCTTGATTTTGAGTTATCTTCAAATAATGGCGGTTGGCAATGGGCTGCTTCAACAGGTTGCGATGCAGCACAACCCTTTCGTATTTTTAATCCGATATTACAATCGCAAAAGTTTGATCCTGAAGGTAAGTTCATTCGTAAGTATGTTCCCGAACTGGCTGCCTTATCGTCAACCGACATTCATGCTCCGTGGGATCTAACACCGATGATGCGTCAAGCTGCGGGGTTGGTACTTGGAAAAGACTACCCATTGCCGATAGTGAAGCATGATGCGGCACGCAAATTAGCCTTAGAAAAGTATGAGATGATTAAGAACAAGTTAAGTTCAGCTAGGGCAGAGTAACCCAGTTTTTTACGTTAGAATAAGTTATCAAAAAAGAGAGTTATGTTAAACATGCAACGCATTACGTTAGCAGAAATCTTAACCGATCACGTCATGACCCTTTCGCCGAATACGCCTATTCAGCAAGCTTTAGACGTTATGGTAGGACATTACCTCAGTTCTTTAATCGTTGTTGATGCGGATAACCGACCTATAGGCATTTTTACAGAGCGTGATAGCCTTAAAGTCATTTCTGGCGAGATTAGCAGCACTGCTTTGTTGTCCGAAGTATCAAGTACGCCTCCTTTTAGCGCTCATATTGAGGACGAGATTCATGATGCTTATTTAGCGATGTCCGAAAAGGGCTATCGCCATTTGGTTGTTGTCGATGATGATGGTCGGTTAATGGGTGTTGTGACGCAAGGTGATTTTTTACGGCACATTGGCTTTGATGATCTGAACCGAAACAAGCAGGTTTCGGATGTCATGACCAAAACGATTGTGATGCTTTCGAGCACGGTTACGATTGGTTATGCTGCAGAGAAAATGGCAGAAAGTCATAGTAGCTATGCGATCATTGTCGATGAAATGGATCCTATCGGTTTGGTAACAGAGCGCGATATTTTACGCTATGCTTCATCCGATAATACCTTGTCGGATGATCCTGTTTCGCGTATTTATCAGACCAGTTTTCCGATTATTCGTGAAGATCATTCTTTATCCGATGCAGCTGCGCTTATGGAACAACATGGCGTTCATCAAGTTGTCATTGCGGACAGGGAACAAAAAATCGTTGGCTTGTTAACGCGATATGATTTGTTACAAGCCTTGCATGGCAGTCATTTCGAGTTCTTAATTCGTCAAATCAACATTAAAAGTACATCGTTATCAGAGCTTAAAAATGTCTATATTAAACTGCAAAAAGATAAAGATTTATTAGCAAAGAGCGAAGCTAAGTTTCATACCTTGTTCGAGTTACTTCAGGACGGGATTGTATTGATTGATATTCAGACCTTATTGGCGGTCGAGTTTAATACCGCTGCTGCACAGCAGTTAGGCTACACACGAGAAGCATTCGCCACCATGCGTATCAACGATTATGATGCCATCGAAGCCAGTAATGAGACGCTACAACGCATTCGCACCATTGTTGAAACGGGAAGCCGTACTGAGTTCGAAACACGTCATCGACATAAAAATGGCAGTTTATTGAACATTGCAGTCAGCGCTTCTGCTTTTGTGCTTGATGAAAAGTCCTACTTATTTGCTCAGTTTCGTGACATTACCGCCGATAAAAAACGTGAAGAGCAACTTGAATTCGTTGCTAATTATGATGCCTTGACAGGGCTTGCCAATCGCAGCCTGTTAAAAAAACAGCTCGAACGCAGTATCGACAAAGCAGGTTGGCAACAAACAAAGTTAGCACTGATTATCTTTGATATTGATCGGTTCAAAGATGTGAATGATAGTTTTGGGCACAGTGCAGGCGACGCATTGCTGATACAAATATCGGAACGGTTTAATCAAATTGTACAAAAAAATATTTAATCAGCCGTATGGGTGGTGATGAGTTTTGTGTTGTTATCGAAACGCTGGATCGTCCCGAATATGCCGCCATACTAACCGATGAATTGATTCAGATATTAGCGGAAGCATTTCGTTTGGAAAATGGTATTGATGTGCATATTGGTGCGAGTGCAGGAATCGCGATTTTTCCAGAGCACGGTACCAGCCCAGAACTATTAATTCAACATGCTGATGCTGCCTTGTATCGCGCCAAAAACGAAGGTAAAAATACTTATCGCTATTATACAGATGATCTAACGGCACGATCACAGCACCGTATCAATATGGAAGCCAAACTGCGTTTTGCGATTAATCATGGTGAGTTACGCGTTTTCTACCAACCACAAGTGCAAATTGCTACAGGTCGTATTATTGGCGCGGAAGCTTTGGTTCGTTGGCTTCATCCGAGCGAAGGCATGATTTTTCCCGATGCTTTTATTCCGCTTGCAGAAGAGTCAGGGCTGATTAATTTTATTGGTGAGTTTGTATTGCGTGAGACCTGTCGGCAAGGCAAGCAATGGCTTGATGCAGGTCATCATTTGACGTTGGCTGTTAACTTATCATCGTATCAATTCCAGTACCAAAATATTCAGCAACTGGTGGAAAGTGCGTTAGCGCAGTCGCATTATCCTGCCAATCGTCTGGAGTTGGAAATTACAGAAAGT
The DNA here is from genome assembly GCA_022736205.1 of Thiomicrospira cyclica. Lineage (GTDB taxonomy): Bacteria > Pseudomonadota > Gammaproteobacteria > Thiomicrospirales > Thiomicrospiraceae. The sequence goes on along the minus strand of DZAT01000004.1, from coordinate 31,002 downwards.
GCTTTGATGCAACGCGAAGAGGCATCGGTTGTGTTGCTTCATGCTTTACGTGCGATGGGCGTTCGTTTGGCGATTGATGATTTTGGTACGGGTTATTCGTCTTTATCCTACTTAAAACGATTTCCCCTTGATGTACTCAAAATCGATAAAAGCTTTATCGATGAAGTTACGTTTAATAAAGATGATGTTGCCATTGTCAAAACCATTATTGCTATGGCAAAAGCACTTAATTTTTCTGTTTTGGCAGAAGGGGTTGAGCGTATTGATCAGCTTGATTTTTTACGTGAACAAGGTTGCGATCTCTATCAAGGTTATTACAAAAGTCGCCCTGTTTCTGCTGATGTTTTTGAAAAATTACTACGAGAATAGCTATCATTTGCACCAACTTGGGTTATACTCGCGATTAATATAATTTATAGGTGGCGTTATGAAGTTGATGCAAATGCTAAGTTCTCTTGCTGGTTTTGCGCTCATATCAGGTGCTCAGGCACAGCCTTTGGCGCTTTCACAAGCCTTATCTTTACTTGATCAACACCCTCAATGGCAAGAGGCGCAAGCAAAAATTGAGCAAGCACAAGCAGACCAGTCCACTGCTGGACAGTATCTTAATCCTTCAGTAGAGCTGATTGGCGAAACGCGCGATAAGCAAAGCATTGCCTTTTATCAACCGTTAGAAACACCCGATGTGCGTCGCTATCGACAAGCCAGCGCGGATAAAGGTCTCGAATTCGTTTCTTATCAAACCAACTGGCTACGTCGTCAATTGATGAGTCAAATTGAGCGCTTGTATTATCAGATCGCACAAAGACAACAAGAATTAGCACTTGCAGATGAAGAGTTGGCATTACTGACGCAATTAAAACGTGCCGTTTCTTTACGTGTTCAGGTGGGCGAATCACCCCGTTATGAGCAGGTTAAAGCTGAGGCGGAGTGGTTAACGAGCAAAAGTCGTCAACGCGTTGCCAATCAGCAATATGTGTTAGCACGTCAGCAATTGGCAGAAAAGCTTGCGTTAAACACCTTGCCAGAAGTCATACAGACCTTACCGAGTGAACCGCAACAGTGTGTGTTTGCCAAGTCAGATCAGCCACCACTAGCGCATCATCCAATAACAGGCGCCGCACAGGTCAGTCTTGCACAAAGTCAAGATAACCTTGGCTACGAACAAGCACAAGTGACACCACAGCCAACCATTATTTTAGGCACTGAAAATGATATGGGTATTGATCGTGTCAAACTTGGCGTGAGTTTGCCACTGCCGTTGTGGCATCAGCGTGATGGACAAATTGCCAGCGCCAAAGCAAAGGTCAGCCAGTCTCGAGCACAGTTAAACAATGTTGAAAGACAACTCAAGCAAGACTGGACGAAGGCTGTTCTAAACTATCAAATCGCCGATGGTCAAAGTAAAAGTTTTGAATCAGGTCTGCTTGCCGAAGCACAGGCTGCTTTCCATGTGGCACAGGCTGCCTATAAATATGGCGAACGCGGCATTCTGGACTATATCGACGCACAAAGAACCCTTGCAAGTGTCAAACGTGGTTATGTGAACAGTCAATTTGAACGTCATTATGCTTGCATCGATATTATTCAATTGAGTTCACCCATTGAGGACAAACAATGAAATCCATGACACGTCTGCCTTTTTTGTTGTTGCTAGGAGTATTAGCAGCTTGCGATAAAGAAGAACCTATTGCACCACCAGCAAAAGCGAGCGATACGCAAAATACAAGCTCAACGTTTGTTCGCCCTAATAGCGACCTACTGACGCGTCTTAGTCATACGCAGGTTGTTTCCGTTGATTGGAAGACGAAGCTGAAGGTTTCAGGCAGTATCGAGTTAGATGAGTTGCGCGTCGCGCGAGTGGGTACAACCGTATCTGGTCGTATTACAGAAGTTAAGGTGTTACGTGGTGATGTCGTCAAAAAAGGCGATGTGTTGGCAATGGTGCATTCATCGGCATTGGCAGAGGCGCAATTAACCTACCTTAAGGCGTTAGCCGCTTATCAGTTGGCGCAAAAGTCGGTTGCTCGAGCGAAGGTGTTATATGCAGAAGGTGTCATTGCCGCTGCAGAATTGCAGCGACGTGAAAGTGAATTGCTTTCTAGCCAAGCTGAATGGGAAGCTGGCAAAGATCGTATGGAAATTTTAGGTATGTCTGTTCAAGATATTCGTACATTAGATGCTAAGCGTCAAATACAATCAATTACTGCCTTAAGAGCACCAATTGATGGCGTGGTGATTGATCGTAAGGTTTCGCAAGGTCAAGTCCTAGAACCCGCTGACTTAGCTTATACCATTGCCGAGTTATCGCAAGTTTGGGTCGTTGGTGAAGTACCCGAGCGCTACAGTGCAAATATGCGTCGCGGCAAAATGGTGCAGGTTACCATTCCCGCGCTCGCAGATGAAGTGAGAACAACGTCGCTGACATATGTTGCCGATACCGTCAATCCAAACACGCGCACCTTGCGCGTTCGCGCATTGCTCGACAATCAAAATGGACGACTTAAACCCGATATGCTCGCGACGTTACAAATTGACGGTGCCCCCAGTAAGCGGCTTGCCATCCCTGCACGTGCTATTTTTCGAGAAGACAACCTCGATAAGGTATTTGTGAAAGTAGAAGAGGGCACTTATCGTATCCAAATCGTTCAACTTGGCGAAGAAGAAGATGCCATGCGTCCTGTTGAGTCGGGTTTGACTGCCGATCAGATCATCGTGTCAAGCGGTGTCTTTCAGCTCAATGCCGATCGATTAATCAAGCAGCAGGGCAACTAGCATGATTGCAGGATTAATTCGTGCTTCACTGAAGCAGCGTCTTGTGGTGGCAGCTGTCGCTGTCATTAGTTTGTTTTTTGGACTGCATGCGCTGACAAAGCTCTCTGTCGATGCCTTTCCCGATGTCACTAACATTCAAGTACAAATTGCAACTGATGCTGTCGGTAAGTCACCAGACGAAGTAGAGCGCCTTATTACCGTTCCCATCGAAATCGCCATGACTGGGCTACCAGGGCTCGAAGAATTACGCTCACTCAATAAGAATGGCTTGTCGTTAATTACCTTAGTATTTAACGATGCCACCGATGTCTATTTTGCTCGTCAGTTAGTGATGGAGCGTATGATGGAGGTTAAAGACAAGCTACCGACAGGCGTAACGCCTGTGTTAGGTCCTGTGTCGACAGGGTTAGGCGAGGTCTATCAATATACCATCGAAGGTAAGAACGATGCAGAGTTGGGTATGCTGTCGCAATCTGAATTAATGTACCGTCGTACGGTTCAAGATTGGATGGTGCGCCCGCTATTGCGTGGTGTTGCGGGGATTGCCGAAATTAACTCGCAAGGGGGTTACCAGCGTGAATATCAGGTATTAGCTGATCCTATTAAACTATTTCATTACAAAGTTAATTTAAGTGATGTATTACAAGCGCTGGAAAAAAACAATGCCAATGCGGGTGGTGGTATTTTGTCGCAATACTCCGAGCAGTATTTAGTTCGTGGGCTAGGACTAATTGATGATATTGAAGATGTACAAAATATCGTCTTAAAAGAAATCGATGGTATTCCCGTTTACATTAAAGATGTGGCAAGTGTGAATATTGGGCATGCCGTTCGAACAGGCTCTGTGATCAAAAATGGCACAACAGAGGCTGTCGGTGGTATTGTGATGATGCTCAGAGGTGGTAATGCTAAAGAAGTCGTCACACGTATTCAAGAGCGTGTTGAGCAAATTAATAATGGCGGCATGTTGCCAGATGGCTTGCAAATTGTATCCTATTATGACCGCAGCGAATTAGTCGATGCCGCTTTAGAAACGGTTGTTAAGGTATTGTTAGAAGCCATTGTTTTTGTAGTGATTATTGTTGTCTTGTTTTTAGGCGACTGGCGTTCATCAATTATTGTGGTTGGTACGCTATTACTCACGCCATTACTGACTTTCTTTTTTATGAATCAGGTCGACTTATCGGCTAACTTAATGTCATTAGGCGGTCTGGCAATTGCCATTGGGTTGATGGTTGATGGTTCTGTGGTGGTGGTTGAAAATGCATATGCACGTCTAGGCGACCCTGCCAATAAAGGCGAAAGTCGTTTACGTGTCATTTTTAATGCGGCAACCGAAGTTGGCACACCTGTTGTCTTCGGTGTCGGCATTATTATTTTGGTATTTTTACCCTTAATGACTTTACAGGGCATGGAAGGCAAAATGTTTGCGCCCTTAGCTTATACCATTGCTATTGCATTAACCGTTGCCCTTGTATTATCACTGACACTGACGCCAGTGCTCGCTTCTTATTTATTGAAAGGCGGCGCTGAACATGATACTTGGTTGGTGGCTTTACTAAAACGTCCTTACAATGTCTTGCTCAGTTGGGCGCTGTCTCATGAAAAACTCGTAGTGACGGCCGCACTTGGTCTGTTGTTGTTTGCTTTAAGTTTGTTTGGTTCGTTAGGAACTGCTTTTATTCCCGAAATGAAAGAAGGTTCTATTGTTCCTAATATTTTCCGTTTGCCAAATATTAGCCTAGAAGAAGCACTTGAGATTGAAATGGAAGCCATGCGTTTGGTCATGCAAGTACCAGGGGTAAAATCTGCCGTTTCGGGACTGGGTCGCGGCGAAAGCCCTGCAGACCCTCAAGCGCAAAATGAATCGACGCCTATTGTTTCTTTGTTGCCGAGAGAGCAATGGCCAGAAGGCTGGACGCAGGACACGATCACCGAACAAATTCGTCAAAAGTTAAGCGTGCTACATGGTGCGCAAGTGGTGATGGCTCAACCCATTTCTGATAAAGTCGATGAAATGGTGACGGGCGTTAAAGCCGATGTGGCGGTGAAAATTTTTGGTGATGATTTAACTGTTCTGAAAAAGAAAGCAGACGAAATTGCACGGGTTGCTTCTAGTATCGCGGGAGTCGGGGATATTCGTCTTGAGCGCATTAGCGGACAACAATATTTGGATGTTGTGATTCATCGCAAAATCATTGCTCGGCACGGATTGAATGTGGCCGACGTGCAAGCGATTATCGAAACCGCCATTGGTGGTAAAGTCGCGACGCAAGTTTACGAGGGCGAAAGACGGTTTAATATGACGTTACGCTTTCCTGAGTATTATCGAAACAACATTGAAGCCATTCGAGATATCGAATTGATCTCGCCTAATGGAGCAAAAGTTCCGATGCGAGAGTTGGCAAAAATCGATATTCACGATGGTCCCGCGCAAATTAGTCGCGAAAATGCGAAGCGTCGTATCGTGGTCGGTGTGAATGTACAAGGACGAGATTTGGGCAGTTTTGTTAGTGAATTACAACAAAAAGTTGCTTCACAAGTCGAATTACCTGCTGGGTATTATTTTGAATGGGGTGGTCAGTTCCAAAACATGGAACGTGCGATGAGTCATTTAATGGTTATTATTCCGATTACCATTGCCGCCATTTTCTTTTTACTCTTTTTGTTGTTCAGTTCATTGCGCCTTGCTAGTCTGATTATGCTGGTACTACCTTTTGCTTCTGTCGGCGGTGTAATTGCACTATGGATAACAGGAGAGTACCTGTCAGTTCCTGCTTCCGTTGGCTTCATTGCCTTATGGGGCATTGCGGTACTCAATGGGGTTGTTTTGGTCTCTTATATCCGTAATTTGCGCGATGAAGGCATGGAACGATTGAGCGCATTAAAACACGCTTGTCAACAACGCTTTCGTCCCGTTATGATGACAGGATTGGTAGCAATGTTAGGATTGATTCCTTTCTTATTTTCGACAGGTCCAGGTTCCGAAGTGCAAAAACCATTAGCCATTGTGGTGATTGGCGGTTTGATTACTTCTACCTTGTTAACACTGGTCGTTTTGCCCACGTTGTATCGTTTTTTTGAAGAGCCGCAGCACGAAGCTTAAAGGGAAGTTAATATGAAAGAGATTAAAGCGGTTGTTCAGCCGAATAAGTTGGAAAAGATCCGTAGCGCACTGCACAATATTAAGCAGTTTCCAGGTATGACCGTGATGAAAGTTCAGGGCTGTAGCGGTAACGATCGACAAGCGCAAAGACGACGTAATCCGCTTGACGAGTTAACCGATTACTCCAATAAAACCATGATTTTTATGGTTTGTCCCGATCATTTAGTTGAAGGTGTTCTGCAAATTATTGCTGAATGTGCCAGCACGGGGCAAAAGGGTGATGGTGTGGTATGGGTGACCGAAGCGGCACGCGTTATTCGGTTAGACGAAAAAATATCGGTTGTTGACGAGCCATCTATGTTTCATCCTTCTTAATCTTATCTCTTTGCCAATGGGCAATAGCCCATTGCCATATTGTGCTCATTGGCTCAAATACTAATTCCTCGGGTGGGTTCTGACCTAAAAAAGTCAGAACCTCGAACAGTAAAGAACCAGCCATCGCTGCATTCAAAGCAGGTGCAGCTGATGCTTTGGATAACTTAACGCCACTGTTGCGATCAATCATCAGCGGGTGATGTCCATATGTTGGGGAAGCTTTGCCGAGTAACGCTTGAATAAGCTGTTGTGGTGCTGTCGCAGACAGTAAATCAGCCCCTCGAATGACTTCCGTAATGCCAAAATCAGCATCATCGACCGAACAAGCTAAGTGGTAAGCAATAAAGCCATCGCTGCGTTTGACAATAAAGTCATCGACATCTCGTTGCCAGTGTGTTTGCTGATCTCCCCGAATCAGGTCTTGCCATCGCCAACAGGGTTGAGCATCAGATGCTAAAGGCGTTTTAAGGCGCAAGGCACACTGCTGCTCGAGGTGGCAACTTAACTGCAAATCACGACAATGACGATCATACAGTGGGAAAAAAGGGGTTCGATCTCTAAGTTGTTTGCGTGTGCAATGACAAGTATAAACAGCATCGTTGCTGTGCAGTTGAGATAATGCCTGATGATAATGTTCAGTTCGTTGTGATTGATAAACAACAAAATCCCACTCAAAGCCAAAGGCTTCCAGCGTCTTCAAAATCTGTGTATCGCAACCCGAAACGACGCGTGCTGTATCCACGTCATCAATACGTACAAACCATTTGCCGTCTTGTTGCTTAACATTGAGATAGCTCGCTGTTGCAGCGACAAGCGACCCTAAATGCAGGTCACCTGTCGGCGAGGGCGCAAAACGACCAACAGCGTTTTTATGCAAGACCTTGCTTTTCACGCAACTCTTGCATGGCTTTAGCTTCGACAGTAAGGGTCGCGGTCGGACGCGCATCAAGGCGTTCAAGACCAATTTCATCACCCGTCATGTTGCAGTAACCAAAGTCACCATCATCAATACGCTTGATTGCTTGTTCAATTTTACTGATTAATTTGCGTTCACGATCGCGCGTACGCAACTCTAAGCTAAACTCTTCTTCTTGCGAAGCGCGATCATTTGGATCGGCTGGCATGGTTGAATCTTCTTTTAGGTGGTGAATCGTATTATTCATTTCTGCAAGAAGCTGTCCTTTCCACCAGAGTAATTTTTGGCGAAAGTGCTCCAACATGGCTGGGCTCATATACTCTTCATCAACGGCAGGTTGATAGCAAGGATAATCTTCTAGGAATTTAGGTTGTGAACTTGACACTGCGTTGTTCCCTTTTTTGTGAGCTGAATGAATGAGATGCGGATTTATAACAGGTTTGTCTTGTTTTAACAATCATTAACCATTAAAAATCTGTTTTTTATTGTTTTGTTATGCTAAAGTCGCCTAAAAATTACTAACAGTGAGAAAAAAATGCTACAAGCGCTACTATTTGATGTGGATGGAACCCTTGCCGATACCGAAAAAGACGGACATCGTCTTGCCTTTAACATGGCTTTCAAAGAAGCTGGTTTAGACTGGCATTGGGATGAGGCGCTTTACGGTGACTTATTAGTGGTAACGGGTGGCAAAGAACGAATGAAATATTTCGTCGAGAACTACCGTCCTGACTATATGCACAACAAGCTAACGGAAGAAATTGCTGAACTACAAAAGCGTAAAACGGCTTTTTATACGCAACTCTTGTCCGAAGGCAGTATTCCCTTGCGCTCAGGCGTGGCACGTTTAATTAATGAAGCACGGGCAGCGGGGTTGCGCTTGGCAATCGTCACGACAACAACACCAGAGAATGTCACGGCATTGCTCACGCACACACTAGGGAAAGAAAGTATCGACTGGTTCGAAGTGATTGCAGCTGGTGATATTGTGCCTGCTAAAAAACCAGCTCCCGATATTTATACCTACACGCTTGATAAGATGAAGTTGCAGCCGCATCAATGTTTGGCATTCGAAGACTCGTTCAACGGTATTCGCTCGACCAATGGTGCTTGCATCCCGACTTTAGTTACTATTAATGACTACACGCGCGATGATGATTTTACGGGCGCAAAGCTCGTGTTAACGGACTTAGGCGAACCAGACGCAGCAATGCAGGTTTTATCAGGCAACTACGACGGGCACTATGTCAATCTTGACGGACTACGCCAGTTGCACGCTAAGGGGAACATCTAGGGTACCTTTTTTCCCAGATCCCCCATCCCTTGTAGGTTATTAGGATAGAAGTTCCCTTTACAACTAAATCATAAAATGGTCGTTTTTGTAAGCGGACTAATCATCATGATATTTTCATGAATCCGCCATGTTTCCACTGGTAAAGCGACGCGCTATTCGCTAGTATGGTAGGGTTGTCTGGCCTGTGGAGAAACCCGTTTGCGTCCCTTATTTTTGTTGATTTTATCGCTGTTATCGATTTCTCCTAGCACTTACGCTCAGGCGATGAACGAACAGCAGATTCTTGCCTTGTTTATGCAGCAAAACTTAGCGCTGATGGCGGCGAAATCGCAAGTCGATATGGCAACGGCTCAGGTTGTGATTGCCAAAGCGTTGACTAACCCCACGGTTTCGCTGAGTGTTGCTGGGCTGGGCGAAGTACGTGGTTGGGGCGCTAGCTACTGGGATCAACCTTTCAACAATAACTTAAGTGTGAGCCAACTGATCGAAACAGCGGGTAAACGCCAGTTGCGCATCGAAGGCGCTGATATTGGGCTGAGTGCGCAAAGTTTACTGTTTACCGATTTGGTTCGTAGTTTGAAACGCGATTTATTAAACGCCTATTATGCTGTTGTGATGAATCAGCGTCGGGTGCGTATTTATGATGAAATTTTAGTGCAGCTTAATGGCATGTTGACTGCGAATGCCTTGCGTTGGAAAGCGGGTGATATTTCTGAAACCGAATTTCGTCGCATTGAGCTTGAAGTGTTTAAAGCCAAAACTGATGTCGAACAAGCGCATTTAGATTTGGATCTATCGCGTCAACAGTTGAACGAAATGCTCGCTCATGGGCTGCAATGGGAATCATTAACCGTTAATGATGACTTTCCTACTCGTCAATTACCCTGTTTGAAGCAACAACAGTTATTAGATCGTGCATTAGCGCAACGTGCTGATGTACAAGCAGCCGCTTTAGCAGTGCAGCAACAAGACACACAATTGCGTTTCGCAGAAGTTTTAAAGGTGCCAGATGTCTTGGTAGGGGCGCAGTATGTGCATGATGCTTCGGCCGTTGTTCGTGATAGCGCAGGCATTGGACTTTCTGTGTCGGTTCCCTTGTGGCATCAATATCAGGGTGAAGTGGATCAAGCGCGTGCCAGTAAACGTGGTGCAGAAGTTGCTTTTGAACAACTCAAAAAACAGGCGCAAACGCAGGTTAGTCTGTCTTTTGCTCAGTTTCAGCAAAAAAAACAGGTTTTACAGCGCTTTGACCAAGATGTGATTAGTCGAGCCAAACAGGTACGAGAGTCTTCGGTTCTGGCTTATCAACAGGGTGCTATTTCATTGTTGGCTTTATTGGATGCCGAAAATAATTACCGTAATACCATGTTGTCGTATACCCAAGCCTTATACGATCAAACGGCAGCTTGGTTCAATTTGATGTACGCCATGGGCGAAGAAGGAAAGTAAATGCATGTTTTATGGATTGTAGCGGGTCTTTCATTGGCGTTAACGGGCTGTGAGCAGGGCGATAAAACATCAGTAGCAACAACGGAAGCGGTACTAAGTTTGCCGACTTTCTTTGTCGATGGGCAGGATGTGGTGGTGACGAAAAGTGATCATCGTGCGAAGGGATTGGCATTTCATACGTTGGTGCTGAACGATGCTCCTGTTTTACCGCCTGCCAGTGCAGTGATTGCATATGATGAGAACAGCACCGTCCGAGTTACCTCACCCATTTCTGGGCGCGTGTTATCGACGCCTATCCCGTTAGGGACGCAAATTAAAAAGGGTGATGTGCTGCTCAAGTTAGACAGTCCCGATTTTAATGATGCCTTGTCGGCATTGGAAAAAAGCAGTGCCAATTTGCGCTTAATGAAAGAGTCGTTTGACCGTGCTAAAAAGCTGTTTGATGGCAAAGTGATGGCGCGTAAAGATTATGAGCAAGCACAGGATGATTTTGTTAATGCCCAGTCGGAACATGATCGTGCGCGTAAGTTTTTAGAAAAGCTGGGTGTTCAGATGGGCGGGATGAGCACACAAACGGGTGCGTTTCATTTAAGAGCGCCATTGTCGGGCATTATTACCGAGGCAGCAGTCAACCCAGGAATGGAAGTCAGCCCTAATCTTGCTAATCCTCTGTATGTCTTGGCAGATTTAAGCAAACTCTGGTTATGGGTCGATGTTTTTGAAAAAGATATTGCCCGCGTTCAGACAGGGCAGCCGATTAGCGTTAAAGTTTCTTCTTGGCCTGATTATGAGTTTTATGGTCATGTGGATTACATCAGTCAAGTGGTCAACGAAAGTACGCGCTCTATTCGCGTGCGCTGTGCCTTAGATAATTTGGATTTAAAGCTGATGCCTGCGATGCATGCTTCGGTATCGATTCGTAATTTGCCAGGACAGCCATCATTAATGATTCCGCTGTCGGCCGTGATTGCCGAGGGCGATCAGAACTTTGTCTTTATCAAAACCAGCGAGGATCGCTATCATTGGCAAGCTGTTCAATTAGGCATCCGCTTTGAAAAAGAGGCTATTGTGCGTGTTGGACTTAAAGCTGGCGATCAGGTTGTGAGCAACGGTGCTTTAGCATTGCGTCAGGACATGCTGTTGAACAAGATGGAATCAACAAACGCGAGTAAGCCGTAAATGATTCGTAACATTTTAATTTTTGCCCTACATCAGCGTTGGATGGTCATTATTCTGACGGCGCTAATGGCGATTTATGGTGCTTTTTTATACGAACGTTTGCCCGTACAAGCCTTTCCCGATGTGCAGAATGTCTATGTTGTCGTCATTACGCAATTTCCCGATCAGTCGCCAGAAGAAGTGGAAAAACTGGTTAGTATGCCGATCGAACGCGCCATTAACGGTGCGCCGCATTTAATGAGTTTGCGCTCAACCTCGATGTTTGGTTTGTCGGTCGTTACGGCAACCTTTGATGATGATGCCGAAGATTATTTTTCTCGTCAGCAAGTCTTAGAGCGATTGCAACAGGCAAATTTACCTGCCAGTGCCCAGCCTGTTTTAGGTCCGTTGACCACCGGTATTGGCGAAATTTATCGTTATGTTCTACGCAGCGAAAACTTGCCGCTGACGGAACTCCGAGCATTGCAAGATTGGGTGGTTGCGCCACACATCAAAACGGCACCAGGTGTTGCCGATGTCTCTAGCTTCGGTGGCAAGGTCAAACAATATCAGGTCAATTTAGATCCAGAACGCTTGCGTTCATTTAAGCTCGACGCTGGGAAGGTCTTGGATGCCTTAGCCGCCAATAATGCCAATACGGGTGGCGGATTTTTGCACAGTGGTGAACAAGCCATGGTGATTCGTGGTATTGGCTTATTGCGCTCATTGGACGATATTGGACAGGTCATTGTCAGCAACAATGGCGCAACCCCTGTGCGAGTGAAGGACTTAGGTCTCGTAGAGATTGGGCATCAGACGCGAACGGGTATTGTTGGTTTTAATACCGAAGATGATGTCTCTTTAGGCATTGTTATGATGACTAAGGGTGGCGATGCGGTTAAGGTTTTAGAGGGCGTTAAAAAGCGTATCGATGAATTAAATGGCGTGATGCTGCCGGCGGGAACCCATTTAGATGTGGTCTATGACCGAACGCAACTGGTGGTGCATACGGTGCATACGGTTAGTGATAATTTGTTGCATGGTGCTTTATTGGTTATTGGCGTTTTATTACTCTTTTTATTGCGCCCCGTTGCCGCGTTGATTGTCGCAGCAGTCATTCCCTTGTCTTTATTATTTGCCTTTATTTTTATCAGTGCCTTTCATGTTTCTGCCAATCTGATTTCATTGGGGGCGGTGGACTTCGGTATTATTGTTGATTCGGCGGTGGTATTGGTTGAGGCGGTGATGGTGCGCCTGTCGTTAGATTTGGCAAAAAATGAATCGGATTTGCACCGTCGCCAAGGGGTGGTGATGACGGGTAGTCAGATGATTCGTCCTATTTTGTTTTCTAAGTTGATTTTAATTGCTGCTTTTTTACCTGTACTCACTTTTCAACAAGTCGAAGGTAAGATCTTTTCGCCGATGGCGCTAACCTTAACCTTTGCCTTAATCGGTTCCGTGTTGTTGACCTTGTTTTTAGTGCCTGCCTTAATGAGTTTTTTTCTAAATGAACGACTTAGTGAGCGCCACAATCCCTTTACCGAGGTATTAACAACAGGCTATCGTGCTATTCTGAAGCTGGTGCTCAGGTTGCCTAAGGTGTTTGTTGCTATTATGCTGGTTGTGCTCATTTTTAGCTTGTCCTTAGCGCGCTATTTGGGTACTGAATTTATGCCAAAATTGGATGAAGGGAACATCTGGCTAACCGTTACCATGCCTACTGCCACATCGTTAGAAGAAAGTAAAGAAAAAGAGCGTCAGGTTCGAGATGTGTTGATGGGTTATCCCGAAGTAAAGATTGTTTTGAGTCACTTAGGTCGTCCCGAAGATGGTACGGATACCAAGGGCTTTAACAGTATGGAGTTGTTGGTTGACCTTGAGCCAAAAGAAACCTGGCATCATGATACGAAAGTTGCGCTCATTAACGATATGAAAGGCAAGCTGTCTGAGTTATCGGGTATGCAATACAACTTTTCGCAGCTCATTCAAGATAGCGTGGAGGAAGCGATTTCGGGTGCGAAGGGCGAGATTGTTATTAAACTCTTTGGGTTAGAGTTGCCAGTGATGCAAGAAAAAGCCGATCAAATCGTTAATATTCTTAACGGGATACAAGGCGCAAGTGATGTCGGCGCCGAGCAGCAACTGGGTTTGGGCGAAGTGCAGCTGGTCATTAATCGTGAAAAAGCCGCCCGTTATGGCATTAATGTCAGCGATATCAATCAGCAAATCGAAGTCGCCTTGGGTGGCGGTATCGCCACTCAGATTTTAGAAGGCGAGCGCCGTTTTGACTTGCAAGTCCGCTTACAAGAAAGTGGTAGAAATTCGGTTGCTGCTTTAGGCGATTTAATTATATCGGCCAGTGATGGACGCTTGATTCCCTTAGCAGAAATGGCTGATATTCATGTACGAACCAGTGCTAATCGTATTTCGCGCGAAAACAATAATCGTCGTATTGCCATTAAGTGTAATTTGGTTAATCGTGATCAAGGCTCATTCGTTAAAGAAGCCATGCGGGAAGTGAAAGAGCACATCGACTTACCCGCAGGCTATCGCTTAGTCTGGTCGGGTCAGTTCGAGAACCAACAACGCGCGATGAAGCGCTTGTACGTGATTGTGCCGATTTCATTATTACTGATTTTTGCGTTGCTCTTTTGGGCATTTAAGTCGGCGCAGCAATCCTTATTAATTATGCTTAATGTCCCCTTTGGTTTAGCTGGCGGGCTCATTTTATTATGGATATTGGGTATTAATTTGAGTATTTCGGCTGCTGTGGGTTTTATTGTTCTTTTTGGTATTGCGGTGCAAAATGGCGTTATCTTGTTAGAGCAAATCAATTGGTTACGTGCAGAAGGTGAAACGCTCATTGATGCTGTACGCGATGGTGCGGTTGCCCGTTTGCGTCCTGTTTTAATGACGGCACTCATGGCAATGCTTGGTTTGTTACCTGCTGCTGTTTCGACGGGGGTGGGTGCGGAAGCTACGCAACCTTTCGCCTTAGCCATTATTGGTGGACTGATTACCGCAACGCTTGCGACATTGACCTTATTACCTGCCTTGTATTTAATCTTTGCTCGAAGAGCGGAGTTAAAATGCAAAAATTGTTTGTAGCCTTAATGAAAGGAAGAGAATAATGCAAGAAATTCGTGCTTATATTAAACCATTTATGTTAGAGCGGGTCGCCTTGCGGTTAATGGAGTTACCTGATTTTCCAGGCATGTCCGCAATGACGGTGAAAGGTTTCGGTAAAGAACGCATTATGGGCGCACAGGAATATGATCCCTTTATCGAAAAAGTTCGTTTAGAGATTATCGCACCAGATGATCAGGTCGATATGATTGTACAGGCGATTTTAAAAGAAGCCCACTCAGGTCGCCCTGGTGATGGAAAAGTGGTGGTGTCGCCTGTTGGACGTTTATTCAGTATTCGAGATCAGCAAGAGGTTTTTATTGCATTGTAACAAAACCCCCACGTAATAGTGGGGTTCTTGTTACAACCTACTATGTATAAGGGGTATTTATCGTTACAAACACCAGTCATGATCTGGATTACATTTGTTTTCCACAACGGCAACCTTAGCAGGTTCTTTACCCAAATAGTTACTCAGTCGAGTGGGTTGCATATTGGGCGACAATCGTTCAAATACGAGCATGTACTCCATCACCGCTTTAACATAATCGCGCGTTTCTTTGTAAGGAATCAATTCGATCCATTGATCGCTAGGAAGGTCTGGCGTTTGCTTGAGCCACTGACGCACTCTAAAGCCTCCCGCATTGTAGGCTGCGCTGGCGAGTACCAAATTGTCACTAAATTCACGCTTAAGCTGACCGAGTAATTTAGTACCCAAATGGACATTCAGTTCGGGCTGATAAACATCATTGATGTTGTTAATCGGTTCTAAGGCTTTAGCTGTTTTGGGCATGAGTTGCATTAACCCCATCGCACCCGACTTAGACTTGGCATCGGTTGAATAAACACTTTCGCGTCTCATAATGCCATATGCCCACGTGCTCGGAATGGCGTGACGCTCTGTTTTTTCCTTTACAAGCTGTTGATAAGGCATCGTAAAGCGCAAATCGACATAATTCCAATGAGCAGGGTTGCTCAGCGATAGGGCAGAAAAGGTATTCCAGCCCCAGCCTAAGGCCGCTTGTGCGTAACCTGGCATATCCGTCAAAGCCAACTTGCCGCTATTGCGAGCATAATGCCATTCTTTCCAAGCAACATCTTTTAAGCCTGCTTCGTACAGGGCTTGTAAGCGTTTACCAAGTTCTGATTGACGTGCTTTATCGAGCTGTTCGCCTGTCACTTGTTGGGCATTAAGTTGGTACTCTAAGCCAAGCTTGTCGGCAGCCATAAAGGCATAGAAACTGCGATGTGTCGCTAATTGACGATAGGTGTCGTTCGCTTCTTTTTCGAATCCTAATGCTTCAAAGGTGCGTCCACGCCAGTATTGCCAAATATCGGCTTGTTGTTCGCTGGCAGGTAACCAGTCCAAATAGGTGCGCAAGCTCGTCCAGTCAGATTCTCGCCATGCTTGTTGAATCAAAGGTAGCAGTGTTGCTTCCTCTTGTTGCGAGGGGTCTATCTTACTCAGCCATTCTTTGGCGCGTTCGGGTTGTTTTTTTGCCAACTGACGATAAAGTTGTTTTTCGAAAGGCAAAACAACCGTTGGGTTTAAGGCAAAAACAGACTTACCTTCTTGCCAAATGGGTAATACTGCCTCTGCATTGCTTTTAATTTTGGACGCTAAGCTACGCACGAATCCTTGTGTTTGGGCATCGGAACGATTGGTTTGCTGTAGTAAATCGCTAATTGGGGCGAGTGATGGGTTAGCAATCAGTGCAAGCGTTGATCGTGTCTCGGTTTGCAGCTCTTGCGGTAATACAGGTAGCTTTATCGAGATAACATCCGTTTTTTGTTGGCTGTATAACTGTTCGAGTTTGGCTTGCCATTGCGCTGTGTTCAGCTGTTGACTGGCCTCAAGGCGGTCATAAACGACTTTGCAACCATTGCTCGGGTTAGTATCAGCTTGCCAAAGGGTGGTTACTTCGGTTGTCCAAGTATCAGCAACAAAGTTTTGCTGTTGCATGGCTTCGAGTACCCAACAACGGGCGTTTCCTGTCGGCAACTGAGTCTGAGCTTGTAGTAAGCTTTGCCAGTCTTGTTGTTTAGCAAGGGCATCGCTCCATTCCTGACGCAGCGTCTCTGCCCAGCCCGTATCGGCAAACTGTGTTAAGTATTGACTGATGGCAGGGTTAAATTGCTTGTTAGCGATATTCGGACGTAGCCATAAATACTGGGCATAACCTTCTAGCGGATTGCCCGAAAATTGTGTTGCAAGCTGTTGCGCGTCATTGGGTTGTTTATCGGCAAGCGATTGAATGCGTTCTAGCTTATCTTTTACGATGCTGCTTGCCGCAGCACTACCCGCAAAAAAAGCGGCTAAGGGCACACTGGCTGGTAGCGCTTTGCTGGTTGTTTTTTTTACCTGTGCGTGTTTCGTTGTTTTTTTGTTGACAGGGTGAGCGGTTGCAGGCTTGCTGGCTTTTTTCGCACTCGTGGTATTAGTTTCTGCCAAGACAAGGTTATTAGATAGGGCTGAGAATACTAAAACCAGACTCGCGGCTAAGATGCTTTTTTTGTTATTCATATTGCGTAACCTTCTGCAAAATCAGCGGTATTGTTAAATTGCATCCAACGTCCTTGGTGAGGATGAGTAAAGGCAAGCATTTCGGCATGCAAGCACATGCGATGATATTCGTGATGACGGGGATGATAGAGCATATCACCAACCATCGGGCAGCCCATCGTGAGCATGTGCACACGCAGCTGGTGCGAGCGTCCTGTATGAGGGTGCAAGCGCACTAAGCTTGTCTTCTCATCTTGAGCGATGACTTGCCACGCAGTTTGTGCATGTTTGCCGTAAATAAAGTCGACTTTATGCACGGGACGATTATGCCAATCGAGCGCTAATGGTAAGTCTATGCCACCTTGAAGACTGGGTAAATGTCCCTGTACGCGCGCGATGTAAGACTTTTCGACAGCGCGCAATTCAAATTGCTTCGATAAGCGTCGATGCGATTCGGCATGCATGGCGAGAACCATAATGCCCGACGTGTCGCAATCAAGACGATGGACAATACGAGCGCCTGCAAAGTCGGCTTGTAAGCGAGCAACAAGGCAGTCTTGTTTGTGTTCGCCGCGACCTGGTACGCTGAGCAGTCCAGAGGGTTTACTAACGACAAGGCAATCCTCATCGGCGTATAGAATATCAATGGTGTCTGTTTTCATGCGCAAAGTATAGGTAATCTATAAACATTACGCTACGCTTATTTTTAACACATTTTAAACGATAAAACGACTTCTAAAAATCGTATCGACTTTTTTCATTATCATCTTGTTAGCTAAACACATTAAACCGCCTACCTTGCTTCTCGAAACTGTCTTAAAAAATATATAATCTATCTTGAAGCTCACCGAACAAAAAGACCCAAAAATGAAATCACACCTAAAAGCAACCTTCGCAGCAATCACAATCGCAACCCTTTCTGGCTGTGCAGCACCTTTGCCTAAAGGCTCTGACACTTCTAAATACCTGCCTACCCCTGTCGATGTTTCTAAAATGAAACCTGTCGAAATGACCCTTAAAGCTAAAAATGGGGATGAGTACGACGCCCTACGCTTCCATGATGTTGCAAATAACAAATGGTTCGATTCCGATGGTTACCCTGTCAATGAAAAATTCTTGCGGGTGCGTAAAGATGGGTTTGTTTGTGAAGTGACTTATGTTGGTCTTATTGATAAAATGCCAGATTTTAAAACACCAACAGACGAAAAAGCCGACATTATTGCTTGTGTTGAAAACGTTAATGTTCAAAAAGCTGAAAAAAGAGTATTTACGATTAGTGGCGTCGGTGCTATGTTGGGCGGCCCAATTGTCGCAGCATCAACAGCAGCAGGCTTTATTGGCGGCACAACGGTAGATGCTGTTAATGCTGTTGCCGCTAAAGAAACAGCTGAATAATTTGCCTGGTTTAGAAACATTGAAGCGGCTTAGTCCGCTTTTTTGTTGCTTAATTATCCGTCTTTGACGTACAATTAAACTATGTACACAATCATTGAAACACCAAAATTTGAAGAAGTATCTGCCGAAATTTGGGCGGATGATGAACGCTTAGAATTTATTGGCTGGCTTGCTAGCAATCCATTATCTGGCGAAGTTATCGTTGGTACTGGCGGTCTTAGAAAAGTGAGATGGTCAAGAAAGGGAACTGGCAAGCGTGGCGGTGTTCGCATCATCTATTACAACATGCTGGATGATGGTGAAATTTGGTTGTTGATCCTTTACACGAAAGCAAAATTTGATAATTTGCCAACAACATTTCTAAAAAGATTGCATGAGGAGATTAGTCATGGATAAAGAAATGGAACAATTTCAAGCAGATCTTTTGACATCTGTACGTCAAATGAAAGCTGGCGAAAAAGCACGCACAACCAAGATAGAACCAACACTTGCTGCTGTTGCTCGCACCAAGGTAGAAATGACTCAAGTCGCATTTTCTAAGCTGTTGGGCGTTTCCGTGCGTACTTTGCAAGAATGGGAGCAAGGAAGGCGATCACCAACTGGTGCAGCAAAAACCTTGCTCAACATCGCTATCCAAAACCCAATGGCTTTGCGCTCATTTAGTCAAAGCACCTAAACCAAGAAGCAAGCCAACTGGCTTTACCAGCGTTGTTTTTGCCTAAAAACAAGCCCGAATCTTCGGGCTTTTTCTATTAGTATCCTGTAATACTTTCTCTTTGTCGTTTAGCAAGAAACTCTTTAATCTTAGCGTCTGAAGCACGTAATGCTTCGCGCCATTTTGCGTCATCCAGTGGATTTTTGCCTAGTCTAAGCGATTCTCATCACGTTTTCACACACTCTCATTAGCGACATTTTTTCCGCCTTATCCACCATTAGCGGTTAAAATGACACCATGAATAAAGAAATCGAAAAAACCTTTGCTGTCGATGGCGACTTAGCGCATTATTTTGCCAACTTTCAGCCACGCCAAGGGCAAACCGAAATGGCGGATGCTTGTCTGTCAACGATTCGCCAAGGCGGTACGCTGATTGCGCAAGCTGGGACTGGTATCGGTAAAACCTTCGCTTACGGTGTGGCGGCGCTTTTGTCTGGGCGAAAAGTGATTATTAGCACTGCGACCAAAAGCTTACAAGATCAACTCTCTAAGCGTGATTTGCCCGCCTTGTGTCAAGCGTTATCCATGCCTGCGCGCATACAGGTACTGAAAGGGCGCGAGAACTATGTTTGTGAGCAACGCTTAGCACAAGCGGCACAGCACTATGCACTTACGAATCAGCGCGGATTGCAAGCGGCAGTTGCGGAGGTAAAAACCTGGGCAGGACAAAGTAACTCGGGTGAGTTAGCCGATATTTTGGGTAATCGAAGTAACCCCATTTGGGATAAAGTGTGTGCGCGTAGCGAATTTTGTGCGTTAGTCACTTGTGACAGTGAGCGTTGCAGCTATCCCGCATTGCGTGCCGATGCCGAAAATGCTGATATTCTGGTCATTAATCATCATTTATTAGGCGCTGATTTAGCATTGCGTGCTGCGGGAATGCCAGCAATACTGCCTGATCGAGAAGCGTTAATTATCGACGAGGCACATCAGCTTGCGCCAGTGTTGTTTCAAGCCTTAGGGCAGTCAGCGAGCACCTTAAGCTGGCATCATAGTTTGCGTGATTTGGCCGTGTTGGTGCAAACCGAAATAAAAGATATGCCCAATTTAAATCAGGCAATTCAAGAAACACAAGCTGCACTCGAGCAGTGGCAAGCCTTAGCACAAGATGTCAAACTCAAGCAATCGGCACAAGTTTGGCTGGAAAACAACGAACACCAACAGGCATTAAGCCATTTTATTGCCCAGTGGAAACTTCTCATTCCTTTACTTGCCATTGCAAGCGATCGCAGCCAGACCATTAAAGCACAAGCAGCCTTGTTGGGGCGCTTGTCGGAAGTCACGGTGAATTGGCAGCATGTCAGTAAGGAACACGTTCCTTGGATTGAAGCGCAAGTGGGGCATTGGTTTTTGTATGCCACACCGATGGATATTAGTGACGACTTCTCTGCCGCCATGAAGCGACTCTATGGGAGCTTAATTCTGACCTCGGCGACCTTGGCAGCAGGCGAGGATTTCGATTACCTCAAGCGTCAGCTAGGGCTTTGGGAAGCGCAGGAGCATCGTTGGGATAGTCCTTATAACTATGCCAACAATGCCTTATTGTATTTGCCCAGTCACTTACCCGAACCGAATAGCGAAGATTACACGCTAACACTGATGCGACGCGTCTGGCCATTACTCATTGCCAATGGCGGACGGGCATTTTTACTCTTTACCAGTTATAAAGCGATGAAGTTAGCAGCAGAAACCCTGCGTCCGCATTTGCCTTTTCCACTCTTAGTGCAGGGCGAACAAGATGCGCACCAATTAATTGCCAGTTTTCGCAGCAAAGGTAATGCCGTTTTAATCGCAACCGCCAGTTTTTGGGAAGGCGTGGATGTATCAGGCGAAGCCTTATCCTTGGTGATGATTGATAAAATCCCCTTTTCCCCGCCCGATGATCCTGTGTCGCAAGCACGCGAAAAAGCCTTGGAAGAAAAAGGCTTGTCTGCCTTCGTTTGCGAACAACTACCTAATGCCATTATGTCGCTGGTACAGGGAGCTGGGCGATTGATTCGCAGTGAAACCGATACAGGCGTATTAGTGATTGGTGATCCGCGTTTAAGTAACCGTCGCTATGGCAAACAAATTTTGGCAGCCTTGCCACCGATGAAACAAACCCGTCATGGTACGGAGGTTGTCGCGTTTATGAAAAAAGAAACAAAAAAAGAACAGGAGAATCAACAAAATGAGTGACGTGTGTTGGCTTGCCATTGATACCACAGGGCAGGGTTGCCATATCGGGCTATATCATCAGGGGCAGACGATTACGCGCAGCGATATGAGCCCACAGTCTCATGCCAAGCTGATTTTACCGATGATTGAAGACTTGCTAAAACAGGCACAGCTAAACCGAACCAACTTAACAGGCATCATTTACACCCAAGGTCCAGGTTCATTTACTGGGGTTCGTATTGGGGTATCAGTGGTGCAAGGCTTAGCCATGGCGCTTAATGTGCCAACATTGGGTGTTTCTAGCTTATTAGCCTTAGCATGGCAAGGACATTTGGCGACTGCAGCTGAGCGCATTACAGCGGTCATCGATGCCCGTATGGGGCAGGTTTATTGGGGAAGCTACCAATTGGGTCAGCAAATGTCCATAACTCACGCTGATAGCCTATCAACACCTGATGTTGTCAGCATCGATCCAGCAACCGAGTTATTAATTGGTGATATTGTTCCATTAATACAAGCACAGCCTTTGTTTGAAAAAATCGCGCATAATCATTCTGCCAGACTATCGATTGAGACGCTGTTTTTGTTAGTAAAAATAGGCATTGAGCAAGGGTTTTTAAGTTGGGATAACACACTGGCGCTTCCTATTTATTTACGTCATGATGTGGCAGCACTGCCTAAAAAACAAGCAGGTATTGTCAATGTGTAAGCTTTTTATGCTATAACAGTAAGTTGGCGTTTTATTCTATTGGTTGCACACACTTTTATCCACAGGCTGTGTGAGCAAGCTGGCAACAATCCTGTTTTTACTGATTTTCTTATTGTCGTTAGCTTGTAAAGTTAGGTATGATGTCAAACTATCCTGTTGTTGATTGGTAAACTATGGCTGATATTTTAGAATTTAAGTCGTCTCAATTATCATTGACCCTTGTGCGTGTCTATGATGCTGATATGGATAACGTGGCCGATTTGCTAGAAGAAAAACTGGCAAAAGCAGGGCGTTTTTTAAAGGGCGCACCTGTGGTGGTTGACCCTGTTTGTTCATTTAACAGCGTGCAATTAGCACAGTTATTGGAATTATTGCGTCAGCATCAAATGACCCCTGTGGGTGTTCGTACCAATGAATCGACTTTGGTAGAATATGCAGAGTTGTGTGGTTTGGCTGTGTTTAAACCCAGTGCTGCTAGCAAGCAGGATGATGCGGTTGCCGTGCATCATGCCGCCTTAAATAGCAATGACAAACCGAGCATCGCACCGCAGCAACCCGAACTAACGACAGCACATCGTTTGGTCAGTTTGCGCTCAGGTCAGCTCGAAAAAATCATGTTTGCTGATGTGTTGGTCAGTGGCAGTGTTAATTCGGGTGCCGAGCTTTACGCGGGCGGCAATATTACGGTTTTAGGATCGGTCAGGGGTCGAGTTCATGCGGGGGCGACAGGTGATCGTGATGCACGTATTATTGCCAAAGATTTCAACCCAGAGTTGGTCAGTATTTCGGGTGTTTTTTTGTTGTCTGACGATATCCCTAGTTCTGCTAAACGCGGCTGGGTAGAGGTTTTTTTGGAACAGCAGACCCTGAAGTTTCGTTCATTGGATTAATTAGGTTTTTTGTAAAAGGATTAAATTGTGGCACGTGTCATC
This sequence comes from Thiomicrospira cyclica, assembly GCA_022736205.1. Classification (GTDB taxonomy): domain Bacteria; phylum Pseudomonadota; class Gammaproteobacteria; order Thiomicrospirales; family Thiomicrospiraceae. The sequence goes on along the minus strand of DZAT01000004.1, from coordinate 8,392 downwards.
GTCGTAACGTCTGGTAAGGGTGGTGTGGGTAAAACGACCACATCGGCTAACATTGCAACCACTTTAGCATTGCGTGGTTATAAAGTCGCTGTCATCGACTTTGATGTGGGGTTGCGTAATCTCGATTTAATTATGGGCGTTGAGCGTCGTGTGGTTTACGATTTTGTGCACGTCATTCAAGGCGAGGCTACCTTAAAACAAGCGTTAATTCGTGATAAACGTGTTGAAACCCTTTATATTTTGCCAGCCTCGCAAACACGCGATAAAGATGCCTTGCACGAGGTAGGTGTTGAGAAAGTCATTAATGAATTAAAAGCGGATGGTTTCGATTTTATTATTTGCGACTCGCCTGCAGGTATCGAAACAGGGGCATTGATGGCATTACGTTTTGCCGATGATGCCTTTGTGGTAACCAATCCAGAAGTGTCATCTGTGCGTGACTCTGATCGTATTTTAGGCATTTTGCAAGCCAAGTCTAAAAAAGCTGAAATGGGTGAGCGTATTAATGAGTACCTCATTTTAACGCGCTATAATCCAGAACGCGTTGAAGCAGGAGAAATGCTCGGCTATAAAGACATTATTGAGCTGTTATCTGTTCGGTTTTTAGGCGTTATTCCTGAAGGTGAAGAAGTGCTATCTTCATCGAATGCGGGTGTGCCTGTGGTATTAAATGATGCTGAATCTAAGCCAGCGCAAGCCTATCAGGACATTATCGCACGCTATTTGGGTGAAGATAAGCCTCAGCGTTTCTTAGTGGCCGAAAAGAAAGGGTTGTTTGTCCGCATTTTTTCTTAAGCCGAGGCGTTAGCATGAGTTTATTAGATATTTTTCGTAAGAAAAGTAATAACACCGCTTCTTTGGCTAAAGATCGACTGGGAATACTGATTGCGACCAGTCAACATAATCAAAGTATGCCTAATTTTTTACCACAAATGCGTGAAGAAATTTTGCAAGTTATCGCCAAATATATTCCTATAGATCGTGATGCCATTCAGGTGATGATGGAACGAAATAATGGGATTGATATGCTCGAGATTGAAATACCGCTGGGTTGACCTTATAACGATAAAAAGCGCAAAGAAATTTGCGCTTTTTATCGTTATAGTCGATTATTTTTGTTAATGCGTTTGAATAGGATTTTTTTATGAAGCTAGCAGATGGCATGATGAGTGCATCAACGTTTTTATTGTCAAAAACATCGGCTTCAGATTTTCGACAGCAATTGCGTCATTATTTTGAGCAAACTTGGGCTACGTACGAGCGCTTATTCGAAACAATCAAAGACGATTCGAACTATTATCAACGTCCGTGTTCGCTGCGCCATCCGCTTATTTTTTATTTTGGTCATACCGCAACTTTCTTCGTCAATAAATTGGTTCTGGCAAAGCAGCTTAATCGCGTTAATCCTGTTTTTGAATCCATGTTTGCAATTGGTGTTGATGAAATGTCTTGGGATGATTTAAATGATGCGCATTATGCTTGGCCGACCGTCGATGCGGTGCGTGACTATCGTGCTCAAGTTAAACAGCATCTCTTAACGTTAATTGAACGCATCGAAATCAACTTTCCCATCAATTGGCAAAGCCCTGTTTGGTCGATTGTCATGGGCATTGAGCATGAACGGATTCATTTAGAAACCTCATCTGTCTTAATTCGTCAGCTACCATTCGATGCCGTGCAAGCGCATGATGGCTTTCCTATCTGTCCGCAGCAGCAAACGCCTGTACCTATTAATGGTTGGATTGATGTTCCAGCAGGTCGTGTCAGTATTAACCACCAAGACCCAGCACGCCTTTATGGCTGGGATAACGAGTACGGACAACACAGTAGTGAAGTAGGCGCGTTTAAAGCGGCAAATATGTTGGTATCTAATGGCGAGTTTTTAGCGTTTGTTGAAGCCAACGGTTATCAAACCACGCGCTACTGGACTGAAGAGGGGCAGGGTTGGCTGGCATTTTCTCAGGCACAGTATCCGACGTTTTGGCTCAAAAAAGGCGATGATTTCTATCTGCGCACCTTAACAGATCAAATCGCCATGCCGTGGTCTTGGCCTGCCGAAGTCAATTATCTCGAAGCCAAAGCCTTTTGTAACTGGAAAGCGGAACAAACAGGCGAGCCCATCCGTTTACCGAGTGAGGACGAGTATCTGCTCTTGCGCAATCAATGCGCCTTGCCCGATAGCGATAGCGCAATTGGCATCGGCGCCAATATCAATTTAGAGCAATATGCTTCATCAACCCCAGTCGATGCTAATCGATTTGGCGAGGTGTATGACATCGTTGGTAATGTATGGCAATGGACAGAAACGCCTATTTATCCTTTTGATGGCTTTAAGGTGCATCCACTCTACGACGACTTTACCACGCCAACTTTTGATAATAAGCATAATATTTTTAAAGGCGGCTCTTGGATCAGTACAGGCAATGAAGCAAATTTGCACTCGCGCTACGCCTTCCGTCGTCACTTTTTCCAGCATGCGGGATTTCGCTATATTGCCAGTTCACATCCCGTTGTGACCCATTACAATCCTTACGAAACACAAACCGATGTGGTTCAGGCTTGCGATGCTCACTATGGTGCTTCAGTTTTCACACTACCCAATTACCCGCAATCATTAGCTGATGTGGTAAAGCAAGCGCAGCCACACGGTGGGGCGTTACTAGAAGTGGGTTGTTCGGTCGGAAGATGCTGTTTAGCTTTGGCGCCACATTTCGAACAGGTAACGGGATTAGACCGTTCAGCACGATTTATTCAGGTTGCCAACCAAATGAAAAGCGAAGGGCGTATTCGTTATCGTTTATCGTTGGAAGGGGACATTCCCGATTTTGTCGAACGCAGTTTACAAGAGGTTGGCTTAACTCAAGCAGATAATGTTCACTTTTTGCAGCAGGACGCTAATAATTTAAAGGCTATGTTTACGAATTATGACGTGATTATCCTAAATCAAACCTTAGCAAAGCTGACAAAACCGATTGATTTTTTAAGCGATATTCATCAGCGTTTGAATTCGGGCGGGTTATTGGTTATCAGCAGCCATTATCCAAGCGATGATGCGTCGCAGTCACTTAACGATAAGTTGGGTGGCTTCAAGCGTAATGGCGAAAACGTTAGCAGCTTAGAGACGATTAGTGAGCAACTGAGTGCTCACTTTGTGCAGGTCGCTGATCCGATCGACTTACCCCTTCTACAGCGCGATGATGCCCGTCATTATCAACTGGTTGTAAATCAGGTCACCTTGTGGCGTAAAACATCGTAACACCGTGTTAGCTTTCACTAGCAGTCCATCGGCTGCTAGTGAATGTCTTCTCTGTCTTGTTTTCTCAGTTGCACCAGTGCTTGATCAATGGCTCTGAGGTAGCGTCCCCTTAAAAAAATAAGATGCCAGCGCGAGCCGCCTGTTTGTCGCCATAAGCGTGCCGCACGAACACCTGCCAATAAGCAAGCACGGATGCGGTTAGCAATCATCGGTTGACTCAAATGACCGTGAGCGCCTTGTACCAAAATTTTGGGTCGCATACGCGATAAGGTTTCTGTGTAAATCAGCGCCAAACCAGCAGCCGTATTATCGTGTAATAAGCCAAAATGTTTACTTTGCGATTTTGGGGTTTCTAAACGACGAAACAAGGCTTCTTCAACATCAGCATCGGCACGCAGATGGCTTTCAAGTGCAATCATGCCAACAACGTATTGTGTTATTTGCAGGTTCCGCTTTTCGCCTAAGGCTTCTGTATTACTCATTTGAGCACGCAATGCGCTAAGCCCTAATTTAATGCCTTCCATATTGGTAAACACACTGACTGTATCGGGCGGATTTTCAACAAATAGGCTATTTAAGGTTGCGCTTAATGCAGTCGTATCGGTTTGTCCTTGTGTTGCCAGTTGGTGAACCAACATAGCTGCCTGATAAATGCCCGCAAAGGCGATAACGCGGTCTTGATCTGTATAACTCATCTAAATGCCTCAGTAATAATTGCACCACCTAAGCAATTGTCGCCATCGTAAAGGACGACAGACTGCCCAGGAGTGACAGCTCGTTGGGGCTGTTCGAATGTTAACGATAGCATTTTGTCATCAATTGCTGTTACGGTGCAAGCTTGTGATTGCTGACGATAGCGTACTTTGGCTGTTAGTTTGTCGCCCGTCTTGGGTGGCGTGTCGCACCAGTCCATGCTGTGTGCGGTTAAGCGAGATTTAAGCATGGCGGGGTGATTATGACCTTGTACCACGATTAAGCGATTGTTTGTCATGTCTTTATCGGCAACAAACCACGCATCGTCTTCGCTGCCATGCCCGCCACCAATGCCTAAGCCTTTGCGTTGCCCTAAGGTGTAGTAGGCGAGTCCCGTGTGTTTGCCGACAACTTTGCCTTCTGGGGTGATCATGTCGCCAGTCTGTTGTTTATCGAGATAGGTTTGCAAAAAGTCTTTGAAGTTGCGCTCACCAATAAAACAAATACCTGTGCTGTCTTTTTTATCGTGGGTAATGAAGCCATGTTGTTCGGCTAAGGCGCGAACAGCAGGTTTTTCTAGCCCACCAACAGGGAATAGTGCGTGAGCGAGTTGGTGTTGTTTTAGCGTATACAAAAAATAGCTTTGATCTTTGTTTTTGTCTAGCCCTGTGCGTAGCTGAAAACGCTCATCTTGATAACGAATGCGTGCATAATGCCCCGTGGCAATTCCTGCCGCACCAAGCGCAATGGCTTCATCCAGAAAGGCTTTAAACTTAATTTCTTTATTACACAAAATGTCTGGATTGGGGGTGCGACCAGCTTCATATTCTGATAAAAAGTGCGCAAAAACGCCATCCCAATATTGCTTAGCAAAGTTGCGGATGTGCAGTGGAATACCAAGCTTGTCGCAAACTTGTTGTGCATCAAGCATGTCTTTTCGTGCTGGGCAATAGTCGTCGGTATCGTCGCCTTCCCAGTTTTTCATAAATAAGCCTTCGACCTGGTAGCCTTGTTGTTGCAACAATAGCGCCGTTACCGAAGAGTCGACACCACCAGACATGCCAACAATAATGCGGGCATTGGGTGGGAAATGCGGGTGGTTTTGTGTATTCATAAGCGTATTTTATCAAATCTTGAACCTGACAGCGTATATGTTTAACGGTATACTTAGTGTCTATATTAAAATTATGCGATGCATTTACGAGGCTTGTGATGGTACAAACATGGATCAGAATGGAATTGGTGCCATTACCAACTTCTGAGCAGCCGGCGGCTTTACTTTATTGGAATCCTGATTCTGGCGAGTTGGTGGGGGATGAAGTCGCATCTGTGCGTCAGTTAATTAGCGATACGTTGGTGCAAGGCTTAACAGGTGATTTGGCGCGCGTTGAGCTGTCCGATCCTTATCGTAAGCCGACAGAATTGGCAGCGGTGTTAAGTCAGCATTATTTAGTTATTCCAGAACCAGTCACAGATGTGCCCGTTTTTCTGACTGAATCGTCAACAACGGTAAATTAACAATGATTCGAATAAAATTTACGCTCTGTTTGAGCGATGGCACGCCCGTTGATAAAACCGAAGTCGATGAAACGATGGATTTTGAACAGGGAGATGGGCAGTGGTTACCTGCATTAGAGGCGAAGATCGCTGCTTTGCCTGTAGCGGAACAACAACTGTGGTTACTATCGCCTGAAGAGGCCTTTGGTTATCCCGATCCAACACAAATTCATTGGTTAGATCGCGCTGATTTGGGTGAGATTGAGCCGAGTGTGAACGATATTGTTGAGTTCAACCTACCCAATGGTGATGCCGTCGCGTCGCGTGTGTTAGCCATTGAGCCAGATCGGGTCCAGATGGATTTTAGTCATCCGTTAGCGGGTCAAGAATTGATTTTAGAAGTTGAGAGAATTCAGTGAGGAGTGAATAGCGGTATGCACTTTACTCCTCACTCCTAACTCATCACATTGAAAGGGGAAAAAATGAATTTACATGAGTATCAAGCAAAAGCATTATTAAGCACCGCTGGTGTGCCTGTGGCAGTGGGTGTGCTTATCCGTGATGTGGCAGAAGTGACAGCGGCGGCATTACAGCCATTGGGCGATGCGCCTTGGGTGGTCAAAGCGCAAATTCATGCGGGTGCACGCGGTAAAGCGGGCGGCGTGAAACTGGTCAAAACATTAGAAGAAGCCAAAGCCGAAACACAACGTTTGCTGGGTTCTCGTTTGGCAACCATTCAGACAGGACCAGAAGGCTTGCCTGTCACCTCGGTGTATATCGAAGCGGGGAGTGCGATTGCTCAGGAATTTTATTTGAGTTTAACGCTGGATCGTGCACGTAAAGGCTTTGCCTTTGTCGGTTCTGCCGATGGCGGTATGGACATTGAAGAAGTCGCCGAACACCACCCAGAGCGCGTGATTACTGTATTTGTGCCCTTTGGTGCTGGCTTGCAGCCGTTTGTGGCGCGTACGCTAGCCTTTGGCATGAAGCTGTCGGCAGAGCAGATGAAAGGCTTTGCTGATTTGGTGAAACGTTTGTACGACATGGCGCACACTTGCGATGCCCTGATGCTCGAAATCAACCCCTTGGTATGCACCAAAGACGATCAATGGTTGGCCTTAGATTGTAAAGTGCAGGTCGATGACAATGCGTTATACCGTCAGAAAGCCTTAGACGAAGCGCGTGATTGGGCACAAGAAGATGCACGCGAAGTGGAAGCGGCTAAGTGGGCGCTGAACTATATCGCACTCGATGGTGATATTGGCTGTATGGTCAATGGTGCTGGCTTGGCAATGGCAACGATGGATTTGATTCAATTGCATGGCGGCAAACCTGCCAACTTCTTAGATGTGGGTGGTGGCACGACGCCTGAGCGCGTGGCAGCAGCCTTAAAATTGATTTTGTCGTCATCGGAAGTGAAGGCGATTTTGGTCAATATCTTTGGTGGTATTGTCCGTTGTGATTTAATTGCCGATGGTATTTTACAAGCCGTCAAAGAAGTCGGACTGACCTTGCCGTTGATCGTGCGCTTAGAAGGCACCAATGCCGATAAAGGTCGTGAAATGTTAGCGGCTTCTGGGTTAAATATTGTCGCAGAAAATGATTTGGAAACCGCAGCGAAAACAGCGGTTCGCTTGGCGGGAGGTGCAGTATGAGTATTTTGGTTGATGTAAACAGCAAGGTCATTTGCCAAGGCTTTACCGGTAAGCAGGGCACATTCCACTCGGAACAAGCCATTGCTTATGGCACAAACTTAGTCGGTGGTGTCACGCCCAATAAAGGCGGTCAGACGCATTTAGACCGTCCTGTGTTTAACACCGTGCGCGAAGCGGTCGAGTTAGCTGGCGCAAATGCCAGCATGATTTATGTGCCGCCTGCGTTTGCCGCCGATTCGATTATCGAAGCCATTGAAGCGGAAATTCCTGTCATTACCTGTATCACCGAAGGGATTCCTGTACGGGATATGCTCAAAGTGCGTGCCGCGTTGGTCGGTTCAACATCGCGTTTGATTGGCCCTAACTGTCCAGGGTTAATTACCCCAGGTAGCTGCAAAATGGGCATTATGCCCGGCTTTATTCACCAAGCTGGTAAAATCGGTATCGTGTCGCGCTCGGGTACGCTGACATACGAAGCGGTATGGCAAACGACACGCGCGGGCTTGGGTCAAACCACTTGCGTGGGTATTGGTGGTGATCCGATTGGCGGCATGAACTTCGTTGAAGTGTTGGAATTGTTTAATGCTGACCCAGACACGCAAGGCATTATTATGGTCGGTGAAATTGGTGGTTCTGCCGAAGAAGATGCGGCGGAATACATTAAAGCGCATGTGAGCAAGCCTGTGGTGTCTTATATTGCTGGCGTAACAGCGCCACCCGGTCGTCGGATGGGACATGCGGGCGCGATTGTGTCTGGCGGCAGGGGCACTGCCGATGCCAAGTTTGCGGCACTGTCAGCCGCTGGCGTGTCGGTGGTGCGTACCCCGTCGCATATGGGTGAAGCCATGAAAGCGGCTTTTGAGAAGTAATGTTTTCATGGTCGTCTTGCTATGATCCTAGAAAACAAACTGAATATCGATAATCAGGTCGAGCTGGCAAAAGCTGAAGAAAGAATCAGCAAACAGAAAGCCAAGCAGTTGTTTGATTCTGGTGACATCAGCAGGGTAGAAGTCGGTAATTTCGCTGGACTTGTTGCGATTCACGCTTATTTTTTTGAAGATATTTATCCTTTTGCAGGGCAACTAGGCGAGGTGAATATTGCTAAAGGCGATTTTCGCTTTGCGCCCGTTATGTACCTCAAAGCATCTTTAGCGCATATTGATGCCATGCCGCAAAGTAATTTTGATGAGATCATCGAAAAATACGTCGAAATGAATATCGCTCACCCGTTCCGCGAGGGCAATGGTCGCGCCACGCGCATTTGGCTCGATTGTCTGCTGAAAAAAGAAAT
>DZAT01000201.1 GCA_022736205.1 Thiomicrospira cyclica | reverse complement strand
TGCAAGCATGGATGGGATGCGTTCCGTTGAATGCAGCGACTCAGGAGCGAGCGGCTAAATGTAAGACTGGCCGATACTCTGCATTATGTACTACGCGGGAGGGTGATAGGAAAGCTTGCCGCAAAATCCGCTTGTGCTTGTCCGGTAAGCTATGCACCCTAGATTACGCGATTGGCTTGACCACGGACGAGCGTGAACGCATCAAGGTGCTGGAGCGCGAAGTCAAAGAACTGCGCTGTGCGAACTAATATTTAAATCGGTCGTGCGCGTCGTGTGAAGGCTGGGCCTAGTGAAAATAAAGGACTTTTCGAGGTGCCCATAATATTTACCACTTCTAACATTTGTGGTGAAAAATTTAGTGTTTGCATTTATTTTGGGTGTCGAAAAAAAAGACTGGATGCCCTTGTTACTTTTGCAATCAGCCCTGTTTATTTGTGTACAAAAAATCGCTGTTTATAAACAGGCATGCCACTTTTTTCGATGCTCTAAAGCGGCAAAAAAGTACTTTTCTGTACGAATTTGTCGCTTTTGGCTCACAGGTGCGAATTTGGTCAATTTTGACGAAAAACGACATATTCATGATTGTCGTTTTGAGGCACTTAATCCGTTTTGGTCATTAGGTGTTCCAAAGCGTCAAAATTGACGAAATGTCGCACTATTGTCGCTAGGAGGCATGCATTGTCGTTTTCAATACTGATTGACACCCATGTTGCAGGTATTACTCACCACTCGCATGTGCAAGAGGATTTCAAACCCACGGCAGATGAGGAACTAAGCCTGCACCGTGAACCTGGCAACCTGCATGACAACTGCGCCATACGTATCGACTGGCAAGGTCAGAAACTGGGTTACGTGCCACGCCCCAATAATGCCGACCTTGCGCGTGCCATGGATGAAGGTGTCGCGCTGATCGCCAAGGTTCGGCATTACGATGCTCATGCCCCGCTTTGGCGGCGGCTGGAGTTGGTGGTGAGTGAGGCACAGGCGTCCTGTCATTAGCGTTCATAGCGTTTACGCCCGTGACTACTTCGCCTTATGATCATCCATCCTCATGCTAACTTTTAAAGGTGGCTCAAGGTCGATTAAGAGTCAACCTCGAACCACAGAGCGCCTCACATCATCCTGCCCTGTATCGCTTTCGCACACAATCTTGCAAACTCCCCATGGCCAACCCTCGTTCGCTGGTTTACGCGCTTTACACCTATTGGGACACCGTGGAAGTCCTGGTGCGAC
>DZAT01000200.1 GCA_022736205.1 Thiomicrospira cyclica | reverse complement strand
TGCCTATTTTTGCGCGTTTGTATTTGGTGAATAATTCACAACGTTCTTATGTTTATGATGGCGTGTTTGAAGGATTGACTTGGTTAAAAGCGCAAGGCTATCGCATTGCCTGTGTGACCAACAAAGCTGAGGCATACACCATGCCGTTATTGCGCGATAAAAAGCTATTCGATTTGTTCGAATTGGTTGTCAGCGGTGATACGTGTTCTGAAAAGAAGCCAAGCCCAATCCCCTTGTTACATGCAGCAGCAAAAATGGGTGTCACGCCAGAAAATGCCTTAATGATAGGTGACTCGATTTCTGACGTGAAGGCAGCGCGTGCAGCACACTTCCACATTATCTGTATGAGTTATGGTTACAATCATGGTGTTGATATTCGTGAAGCGAATCCTGATACGGTTATTGATAGCATGACACAACTTCCCGATTTGATTGTCGCGTTAAAGTAGAACATGATGCTCGATATTCGTCCTCGTCGCGTGTTAACGCAAACCCTTCTTACTGATTGTGATACGGCACTCGGGCTTTATGCGCGTGTGGCATCAGGGTCGGCTTCTTTCTTGCTCGAATCGGTGCAAGGGGGTGAGAAGTGGGGGCGTTATTCAATTATTGGGCTGCCTGCTTACAAGCGCATTCGCGTGGAAGGTGAAATCGTTACCATCGAAACAGGTGATGCGCGCGAATCTTTTACTTGTGCTGATCCGTTGGTATGGTTAACACAGGTTCATGAGGCTTATTCAGCAGCCAGTGAGTCTGCAGGTTTGCCGCGCTTTGCAGGCGGTTTGGTTGGCTATTGGGGTTACGATTCTGTACGTTGGATGGAGCCACGCTTACAAGGCAAAGCTCCGCCCGATACGCTGAATGTGCCCGATATTTACCTCTTTGTCGCCGATGAAGTATTGGTGGTCGATAACCTATCGGGTTTAACGCAAATTATTGTGCATGTTAACGATGATGCCGATAGTTTAGCGGCAGGTGAGTTGCGTCTAACACAAATTGCTACCGCGTTGACACAAGCGGCACGTTTACCTGTGGTGACGGCTTCGGAACCTGTCGATGAAAGCACTTTTGTTTCTGGTTTTGGCGAGCAAGCATTTGAAGATGCGGTGCGTCGTATTCAAGAGTACATTTTGTCGGGCGACATCATGCAAGTGGTCTTGTCGCAGCGCATGACCGTTCCTTATCATCAATCTCCCTTAGCACTCTATCGTGCCTTGCGTCATCTTAACCCGTCGCCTTA
>DZAT01000199.1 GCA_022736205.1 Thiomicrospira cyclica | reverse complement strand
GCGCTTGAGATTTGGAAAAAACTTAAATCAGACTAATCAATCGAGTCTGACCCCATTGATCTCTGCAGCATAGCAGTCAATCATTTAATAATCATAAAGATGCGAAACATATTCGGTAGAGGATTCAGCCTCCAAATTCCAGCGCATTATCACACCGTGGTTAAAGCCGCCAATGGCAAGAAACGCTAATCCATGCCCATTTACCGCATAGCTTATGTTCGACGCGCGCAACGCGATACCCACCTGCGCCGAGCGCAGCTCATTCGCTTAATTAGCCTGTTTACCATCACCCTTGCCATCACCGCCTTAGGCTTAGCCGCACTCGACCCAAGCGATGCGCCCTGGCCAGACAAACTCTTTAATTCTCTATGGAATGCCACCAATCTTGTGACTACGCTGGGTGATTTTACCGCCTTCACACCCGCACAAAAAGTGTTCATGATGGGGGCGAGTTTTAGCATTATGGTGCTCGGTGGCTATGCCATCACGCAAACTGTCAACTGGTTAACCAACCCCATTGCAGCGATAAACCGGGAGAATCACCAAATGATCCGGACGTTTGAAACCCTGCGCGATCATGTCATCGTGATCGGCTACAGCCCTTTGGGCAAATTAGTTACCGCGCGTTTAATGTCGGATCAAAATGTCGTCATTATTGAAAAAACCGATGAGCTGGCCAACTTGGCCTCAGAGGCCGGTTTGCTTGTTGTGCAAGGGGATGCCGGCACGGATGATGAGGTATTAACCCGCGCGGGGATAGATTCCGCCAGAGCGCTGGTGGTCACCAGCGAAGCTGCCGATCGAAAGTTGGCCATTACGCTCATGGCGCACGCACGCAACGCCAATTTACGCATTGCCGTTACGACCGAAGATGATAGCCGCGGTCTTTTGCTGCGCCGAGCCGGTGCTACCGATATTGTGGTGGCCGATGATCTCATCGCCAACACGTTGGTGGGTCACCTTTTCACCCCACCCCCCGTGGCGCACGATAACGCACACCCGAAAAAACTTAGCTAACCTTGGGCTTGGTCTTGCGGTGGCAAAAGCTAGCTAAGAGCCTGTCGGACTTTAGGGAAATAAAAACCAATGGGGTCAAAACCAATGGGGTCAGACTCACTGCTGTCCCAGATAACTGCAAGAAGGCACCTCGTTTCTATCCATAAATGTTAAAATCTCGCGGAAGATAACTTATTGAGTCCTTTGCACGGCCAAGCTACTTTGTGGCCAAAACCCAAATGGAGC
>DZAT01000097.1 GCA_022736205.1 Thiomicrospira cyclica | reverse complement strand
TGGATTTCCCAAGCCTACAATGAGTTGCGGCACCATACTGGCTTTCCTTTTTTGAGTAAACAATTTTTAACTAAAAACTGCTACTGACTTTAATCTACAGCGAGCTTTAGCTCAGTCTAAGCGCACCGTGCACAGAACGAGGAATGTACATCGGTACATGACGACGTTCGAGCACACGATGCAACAACGAATGAGCAAAGCGCAGCAATAGATTTAGCGTTTCTTAGATTTTCCGAGACCCGCAACTGCTTGGTCATAATCCGAATTACCGTGCAATAGCGCAGTTGCCTGAACGCCTTCTGGCAATACTAAATCTGACAAACGAATACGTGTATTTTCGTCCATTTTGGATACGTCAACTTCGATCACAGAAGGTAGGTTTGCTGGCAAACAACGCACTTCAACGTCTACTTGGAAGAACGTCATCACGCCACCAGCCTTAACACCAGGTGCAACATCGCTACCCGTGAAGCTCAATGGAATACGCTTGTAGATCATGCGTGCATTATCTAAACGCTGTAAGTCAACGTGCATGATCTGTGGTTTTGCTGGGTGACGTTGCAAATCTTTGATCACAACCACTTCTTCTTCAGCTAAACCCTTGATGGTGATTGGGCTATTGTAAACCGCATCATCGTCCAATGCATGGATTAAGAAGTTGTGGTTCAACGTAACGCTTAACGGTGCTTTGTCAGCGCCATAGATAATAGCAGGAACCAAACCCGCGTGACGAAGGCGGCGGCTCGCACCTTTCCCTTCATCAGTACGAGACTGAGCTTCCCAAATACGATTTGTCATAAAAGACTCCAAATATTACAAGTTAATAACGCGCGGGCCATGCGACCTAGCCCACGCACGAAAGTGCAGAATTATACTGCAGTTTTAGGGGGAACAAAAGTCGCCATCATCGAACTGACAGACTCTTCTTCATGTACACGTCGAATGGTTTCACCTAATAAAGGCGCAATTGACAGTTGGCGCACCTTATCGCATTGCTGCGCTTCGACAGACAAAGGAATGGTATCACTAACCACCAATTCGTCCAATGCTGACTCTTTAATGTTTTTAAGTGCAGGACCCGACAAGACCGCATGCGTACAATAAGCTCGCACGCTTAACGCGCCTTTTTCTTTCAATGCAGCTGCCGCTTTACACAGCGTGCCTGCTGTATCGACCATATCATCGATAAGCACACAATGTTGACCTGCGACATCACCGATGATATTCATTACTTCAGCCACGTTAGCCTGCGGACGACGCTTATCCACGATTGCCAGCTCTGCATCGAGCAACTTAGCGACCGCACGTGCACGCACAACACCGCCAACATCGGGAGAAACCATGCGCACGGCACGACCCGACGCGCGAATATCTTGCACGAACAAAGGCGACGCATAGATGTTATCGACTGGAATGTCAAAGAAGCCTTGAATTTGATCCGAGTGCAGATCGACCGTTAACACACGATCCGCACCAGCAGCCGTAATCATATTGGCAGTTAATTTTGCAGTAATCGGCACACGCGCTGAGTTAACCCGACGATCTTGACGTGCAAAGCCATAGTAAGGCACAACCGCTGTAATCCGCTTTGCTGAAGCACGTTTAAGCGCATCGATAATAACCAGCATTTCCATCAGGTTACCAGCAGGATCGGGTGTACAGGTTGGCTGAACAACATAAATGTCCATGCCTCGTACCGATTCTTTGATTTCAACTTGAATTTCGCCATCACTGAAACGACCAACGATACATTGACCTAGATGCATAGAGAGTGATTGAGCGATGCGTTCAGCAAGTGCTACGTTAGCATTGCCAGAGAAGACTAAAAATTCGTTTTTGGCCACTTTGAAAAGATCCTTGTGGGACTTTAAGAAAAATTTGCCGAAGGCTTGATTTGAGTTACTTTATCGATTTGCATAAAGTTATTCGGAATTAGATGGCTGGGCCGGCTGGATTCGAACCAACGCATGGCGGGATCAAAACCCGCTGCCTTACCGCTTGGCGACGGCCCAACAATTTGTGTCCGCCTATTATAGCGCACTTTTTACTGTTTGCAAGCATAATTGCTACTATTTTTTAAACAATAACGTCACTAGGTCGCAACAATACCAAACAACGCCCCAACAGCAGCCGTTGCCACCATTGCCGCGACGCCCCAAAAAGTCACCCGTGTTGCACCAACCAGCAAGGACGATCCGCCCGCCTGAGCACCAACAGCACCAAGCAATGCCAAGAAGGCCAAAGTGCTCGCACCGACCCAAATACCAACATCGGGCAAAGGCGAAAACCAAGTGACAGCCAAGGGTAGCGCTGCGCCAACGGTAAATGTAACAGCCGAGGTAAGCGCTGCTTCGACAGGCTTGGCATTTAATGCATCGCTAATCCCAATTTCATCGCGCACATGAGCTGCCAGCGCATCATATGCGCTGAGTTGCTCTGCAACTTGCAACGCAAGCTCAGGCGTTAACCCACGCGTTTCATAAATCAGCGCCAACTCTTTCAATTCTGCTGCTGGATTGACACTTAGTTCATGCGCTTCACGGGCAATATCGGCTTTTTCTGTATCCGCTTGTGAGCTGACCGACACATACTCACCCGCTGCCATCGACATGGCACCTGCCATTAACCCCGCAGCACCTGCAATCAGCAGCGCATGATGATCCGCCCCCGCAGCAGCCACACCGACAATTAAGCTGGCAGTCGAAATAAGCCCATCATTCGCCCCCAACACAGCAGCACGTAGCCACCCTGTACGATGCACAAAATGATGTTCGGAAACTTCGGCTAAAGCCGTTTCGGTCGCCATAATTGCCCCTTAGTTTAACTCAGAACCAAATTATCACGATGAATCAGTGACTCTTCTTCGATATAGCCCAACAATGCTTCGATGGCACTGGTTGGTTGACCTTTAAGCAAGTTGCTTTCAACCGCATCATAATTGACTAAACCACGGGCAACTTCTTGCCCCTGAGCATCGATACAAACCACAACATCGCCACGTTCAAACAGTCCTTGCACATCAACAACACCGACAGGCAACAAGCTTTTACCTTGCTCACGCAAGGCAGCAACCGCACCCGCATCCAACGTCAAAGACCCACGAGACTGCAACTGACTGCCCAGCCACTGCTTGCGTGCGGACATTGGCTCGACATCAGGTTCGAATAACGTACCCAATACCTCACCCTCACGCAAACGCACCAGCACATTGGCTTCGCGCCCAGCAGCAATTAAGGTGACAGAGCCAGAACGCGCTGCGCGCTGCGCCGCACGAACCTTAGTCGCCATGCCACCACGCCCTAAAGCACCCCCGTTCGGACTTGCCATATCGACAATCGCAGGGTCAGATACTTTCACCTGATGCAACAACTGCGCATCAGGATTGCTACGCGGATCAGCTGTGTACAAGCCTTGTTGGTCGGTCAAAATCGCCAATACTTCAGCACCGACTAAATTGGCAACCAAGGCTCCTAGCGTATCGTTATCGCCCAAACGAATTTCATCGGTTGCAACCGTATCGTTTTCGTTAATAACAGGAATAACACCCTGTGCCAGCAAAAAGTTAAGCGTGCTACGTGCATTCAAATAGCGATGACGGCTCGATAAGTCTTCATGTGTTAACAAAACTTGCGCGGTCATGATGCCATCAGTAGCAAACAAACTTTCCCATGCTTGCGCCAAGCCCATTTGACCAACCGCTGCAGCGGCCTGCAGAGCTGGCAATTCTTTCGGTCGGCTTGTCCAACCTAAACGCTTAATGCCTTCGGCAACCGCACCCGATGACACCAAAACAATTTCGACCCCCGCTTTGCGTAAAGCCACCATCTGCTTCACCCAGCCAGCCATCGCTTCTCGATTTAAGCCCTGACCATCGTTGGTTAACAACGCCGAACCAATTTTAACCACCCAACGACGACTTAATTGTAACTGAGAACGCTGCATCATTTAGTACTCCAAGGATGCTTCAAAAAACCCCTAATGGACAGGGGGTCTGGGGGAAGGGTTGAAAATTAAGTACATATAACAACAAGTTTTAATACCCTTCCACCAGCTAAAAAACTAAGGACTCTAAAACTGGCGAAGCCTAGTTGTTAGAGTTCCTCCATGCCTTCATAAACGACTGGCGCAAGCATTGGCTTCAACGCCGCTTCAGCTTCTGCGAGGGCTTCACGCTTTTCATCCAAATAATGCATGATTGCCCAAGTCAATTCCGACAACCCCTCGCCAGAAACGGTTGAAATACGGAAAGCTGGCTCTGTCCAATCCAAATCGGCAATGAGCTGATCACAAGCAGCTTGCGCATCTTCTTCTAATGCCAAATCCAGCTTATTCATCACCAACCAACGCGGCTTATCAATTAATTCTTCTGAATATTTTTCTAGCTCGGCTTCTACCACGCGCACATGATGTGCTGGCGCTTCGCCATCACTTTCATCGACAGGCGGGAACATATCAACAACATGCAATAACAAACCTGTGCGCGATAAGTGACGTAAGAACTGCACGCCAAGACCCGCGCCTTCTGCTGCGCCTTCAATCAAACCAGGAATATCGGCGATACAAAAGCTTTTATGATCGGCAACCTTCACCACGCCCAAATTAGGATACAGGGTCGTAAAAGGATAGTCAGCGACTTTAGGACGTGCTGCCGAAACGGCACGAATCAGGCTCGATTTGCCCGCATTAGGCAAGCCCAACAAACCAACATCGGCTAAGATTTTTAATTCGAGTGTTAGGTTGCGGATTTCACCAGGCTTACCAGGCGTACACTGACGTGGCGCACGGTTGGTACTGCTCTTAAAGTGCAAGTTACCAATACCATGCAAACCACCGCGTGCAACCAATAAGCGCTCACCAGCATGCAAAATTTCGCCAATACACTCTTGCGTATCGGCATCCCAAGCAATGGTACCGATGGGCACTTGTAACACACGGTCTGCCCCACGACGACCCGTACAATTATTCGATTCACCCCTACCACCATTAGCAGCTTCGAACAAACGAATAAAACGAAAATCGACCAAGGTATTTAAGCTGTCATGCCCTTCGAGATAAACATCACCGCCATCGCCACCATCACCGCCATTAGGACCGCCAAAGGGGATGTATTTTTCGCGACGGAAACTAGCGATACCATTACCGCCCTTACCCGCTCTCACTTCAATATTGACTTCATCTACGAA
>DZAT01000096.1 GCA_022736205.1 Thiomicrospira cyclica | reverse complement strand
CCTCTCGCAACGGTCGCGACTCAGAAAGTAAGCGACTTGGTGTTAAAATGTACGGTGGCGAAGCTGCCATCGCTGGTAACATCTTAGTTCGTCAACGTGGTACTAAGTTCCACGCTGGTGAAAACGTTGGTTTAGGCGTTGACCATACTTTGTTTGCGAAAGCAGACGGTGCGGTTAAATTTGCTCGCAAAGGTCCAAATCAGCGTATGTACGTATCGGTTGTGTCAGCAGCCTAATCGGTTGTTTGCATGATTGCATAAAAACGCCCCGAGCATCTGCTGCGGGGCGTTTTTGTTTGTGCGTTATTTATGCCTTTTAAATTTAAATCATTAACCCCTCTGTTTTATAGTCTTGGTTTTGTGACTGTTGCGTCGCTTATCTTTGACGTATTGACACCTTGGCTAGATGTGCCGATTTTAGCAATGGGGTATTTGTTGCTGGTCTTATTTGCATCTATGCGCTTGTCGTATTGGGGTGCATTGCTGACGGCTATTTTTTCTTTCATCGCGCTTAATTTCTTTTTTATAGAGCCTCGTTATACGTTACAGGTTGCAAGATTGCAGTCGTTATTGGAGCTATTGGGGTTTTTAGCAGTGTCTATCACAATGGTTTCCATCATGGAGCGATTGAAGACACAATCACTCACAGCTAAACAAGCTCAAATGCAAGCAGAAGCCGCAAGACAACTTGCGGAGAAGTTGTTGAGGCTTCGGTGCGAAGATGAGATTTTAGATCAGGGAGCGCAAGCGATTGCGTCTGCTTTTTTTGCAAGAGTGATACTGGTTTCTGTTCGAGCGAAAGCCCCTACAAGTGTTGTCTACGATACAGATGCGGCAGGTAATGATGTTGTGGATGCCGGTGCAGCGCGCTGGGTTGCCGAGCATCATCTTGCGATTGGACCGACTACAGGTTATTGGCCCCAACTATATTATTGGTGTATTCCATTGCAAATCTCGTCAACGAGTCAAATGGTTTTGTTTTTATATGCTTCTCAGACTGACAGTTATACTAAAAGTAACCTTGCTTTTTTGCAGGGGTTGACTGGGCAAGTTAGCTTGGCTTTGGGGTTGTTGTATGCCAAACAGAGTGAGCAAGTTGCTATGCAGCAGGCAGAAAGGGAGAATATTCATAATGCATTATTAGCGTCGTTATCGCATGATTTTCGTACGCCTTTAACAACGATCGTTGGTGCTGCGAGTAGCTTGCGTCATCAACAATCTGGGCTGTCTATGATGCAGCAAGAGTCGTTATGTGGGCTGATTGAAAGTGAAGCGATTGCCATGTTAGATGATGCTGAGAATATTTTGTCTTTAACTCGAGTTGAAACCCTGGGGCGTTTGGCATTACATGCCGATTGGCAGTCTTTGGAAGAGCTGATTGGTGTTGTCTTGTCGCGCTGCCGTCAACGATATTCGCATCGGTTATTTGATCTTAATTGTGATCGCTCTTTGCCACTTATATTTGTAGATCCTAAGCTGATTATTCAAGTAGTAATGAATTTGGTTGAAAATACGATTAAATTTGATACTTCTGGCTCGGTAGTTAAAATCGCAGTAACAACAAGAGATGATGACTATGTTATGGTTACTGTTCAAGATCGTGGCGTTGGGATATCTCAAGACGTTGCGCAGTTAATGACAAAATTTGTACGAGGACAGCCTGAGTCTCGTCAGCCTGGTTTTGGCCTGGGGTTAACCATTTGTGATGCAATTGCAAAAGTTCATGGTGGACAGATGCTATTAGAGAATGCTGCTGAAGGTGGGTTGAACGCGAGTATTTTACTGCCCATTAGGCATGATCAGGAGCCAGTATCATGAAAGCGGTTTCTAAAATCTTAATCGTTGAAGATGATCCTCATATCGTCCACTTTTTGCGCTCGGCATTACAAGCAGCGCATTACTCAATCGATGTTGCCGATTCTATTGCTCAGGCTTTAGAACGTTGTGCTGACTATCGTCCTGCGTTGGTGGTGCTTGATCTGGGACTGCCAGATGGAGATGGAAAAACATTTCTTAAGACGCTTAGATCTTTTTCGGATATTCCTGTATTGATTTTGTCTGCGAGGAATAGCGAAGATGAGATTGTTGGCTGTTTAGATATTGGTGCAGATGATTATTGCGTTAAGCCTGTCGGTGTGCCTGAGTTGTTGGCTCGGGTTCGGGTTGCATTACGCCATGCTTCTGTCATGCAGCAAAGAGATAACGTCATTCAGGTTGATGATCTTGTCATTGATTTGTTTCAGCGGCGCGTATCTTTGGGGCAACAGGAGCTTCATTTGACGCCTAAAGAATATGATTTGTTGGCACTATTAGCCCAAGCAAACGGTAAGGTGGTAACGCATAGACGATTATTGTCAGCGGTATGGGGTGCTGAATTTGTCGATCATACGCATTACTTGCGGATATATATGGGTAATTTGCGCGCTAAAATTGAACAGAATCCTGCTTCGCCTCGTTTTGTTGTGACTGAGCCAGGTGTTGGTTATCGTTTACTGATTGAATAGTCCCTTTTTTCATTTCACATCTTTACATCTTCTTTATTCTGCCTCGGTTATAACATTGCGATTTCGGTATTGTTACGGGGCTATACATGTTTCATTCTATAGAAACCATTATTGTGAATTTGCTGATGATCGTCTTGTCAGTGTTTTTTCCAATTATTGTATTCATCTTTATGCATTCTTTACGTCATCGGTTTTATAAAACACCTGTACAAATTCAATTACAGGAGCGTCAAACGATGACGGAGCAAAAAAAGCAAGGTTTGGGTTTTTTGACCCTTGCTGCATTGGGTGTGGTTTATGGTGATATTGGCACCAGTCCACTTTATACGATGCAAACGGTATTTTCAGAGTCTACGCAGATTGCGTTAAACCAAGCCAATATTATTGGCGCGACATCGGCTATTTTTTGGGCACTGATGATGGTGGTAACACTTAAATATGTATTACTCATTTTACGAGCAGATAATCATGGAGAGGGCGGCATTATGGCTTTAGTTGCTTTAGCAACTAAATCTGCTAAAAAACCAGAGCAGTCAACGCGAAAAAATATATTGTTGCTACTGGGGGTTTTTGGGCTTGCCTTGTTTTACGGGGACAGCATGATTACACCCGCCATTTCAGTATTAGGAGCAATGGAAGGTGTTAAGGTTGTTTCGGCTGATTTGGAACAGTATATCATTCCGTTAACACTGAGTATTTTGATTGGTTTATTCTTGGTGCAGAAACGGGGCACGAGTGCTGTTGGACAATGGTTCGGTCCCATTATGATTATATGGTTTGGTTGTTTGGGTTTGATTGGTATTTACAATATTTTGATGAGTCCAGCAATTTTACAGGCATTAAATCCATGGAATGGGCTGGTGTTTTTAGTTGATCGTGGACTCTTGGTGTTTTTAGCCGTTGGTGCAATCGTTTTGGCGTTAACAGGTGCAGAAGCTTTGTATGCCGATATGGGGCATTTCGGTAGAAAAGCGATTCAACTGGCATGGGCGATTGTTGTGTTACCGGGATTGGCACTCAATTATATGGGGCAAGGTGCGTTGTTATTAGCAAATCTTGATGCCGTATCCAATCCCTTTTACTTATCCTTTCCAGAGCCACTACTGATTCCTGCCATTGTGTTGGCAACAGCTGCGACAGTGATTGCTTCGCAAGCGGTTATTTCAGGTGCTTACTCTTTGACACGTCAGGCGATTCAATTGGGTTATTTGCCAAGAATGCACATTTTGCACTCGGCAGCCGACCAAGAAGGGCAGATTTATATGCCAGTGGTGAACTGGCTGCTGATGACAGCGGTGGTGATTATGGTGTTGGCATTTGGTTCTTCCGCTTCATTGGCAGCCGCCTACGGCTTAGCTGTGACGGGCTTAATGGTCATTACCACAATTTTAACCTTCTTTGTTGTGCGTTATACATGGGGCTACCCATTGTGGTTAACGCTGTTAGCGACAGGTGTTTTTATCGCCATTGATATCTTGTTATTTGCCTCATCTGCGATGAAGTTTCTTGAAGGTGGCTGGTTTCCATTCGTGACTGCATTGGTATTATTAACCATTATGCTCACTTGGAAGCAGGGACGAGTGATGGTTAAACAGCAAATTAAACGAGATAACCCAACATTGGAGGACTACTTGCCACAAGTCAGAGCCATGCCTTTATCGACGGTGCATCATACGGCAGTCTTCTTGGCACTGGAAAAAGCTGTTGCACCGAGGGCAATGGTACATAATGTGCGCCATAATCGCGTGTGGCATGAGCGTAATGTTATTTTAACGGTATCTTTTGACCATGTTCCTTGGATTGATCCAAAAGAGCAGTTAATGGTCGTTCAAGTTGATCAGGATGTATGGCAGGTAAGGGTAACCTATGGTTTTATGGATGTTCCTGATATTCCTAAAGCATTACGAAATTGTGCACCATTTGGATTGATCGTTGATCAGTTTGAAATTACTTACTTCTTGAGTCGAGAAACTGTATTAACGGGTTCTAAGGATGGGCTTTCGTTATGGCGAGGGGAGTTATTTGCGTTAATGTCTCGTAATGCTGGTAGCGTTGTCGATTATTTTAAAGTACCAGACAATTGTGTATTGGAATTAGGCTCAAGAGTTATGGTGTAACATTCATTTTATCTTGTTAAATAAGGCGGCATTTTGAGACTGTGTAAAAACACATCTCTAATATGCGAAAGCAGACGGTGCGGTTAAATTTGCTCGCAAAGGTCTAAATCAGCGTATGTACGTATCGGTTGTGTCAGCAGCCTAATCGGTTGTTTGCATGATTGCATAAAAACGCCTCGCGCTTTAATGTTGCGTCGCTTATCTTTGACGTATTGACACCTTGGCTAGATGTGCCGATTTTAGGAATGGGGTATTTGTTGCTGGTTTGACCAATCAGACAGGTCAAAAATGATGGTAAGGTTAAGTGTTGGCATGATGTAAGCGTATCAATAAAGTTTGAGCGTGTGGCAGAAAGTCCTGCGCTATTGTATAAATTGCGCATGACTCATTTCTTCCCGAATGACCGTACGTAATAAAGTTTCCAGTTGTTCACCTTGCATCATCTGATGTAGTGCTTGATTAATTAACGTTTGATAACCACGTTCGCCGGCTTTTGTCTTAAAAAATTGAATTACAGAGGTATCTAACATAATCGAAACACGTTGCTTGCCGAGTTGAGCATCCGCAG
>DZAT01000036.1:17771-20252 GCA_022736205.1 Thiomicrospira cyclica | reverse complement strand
GATGCGCTTGCCGAAGCAAACACATGCCCACCCTGACGGATATCGGTAATGGTTTCGTCGATTAACCCTTTGATGTTTTTTGCCGCTTCGGCTGACTTTCCAGCAAGTGCGCGAACTTCGCCAGCCACGACAGCAAAGCCACGACCATGTTCACCCGCACGCGCTGCTTCGACTGCAGCATTGAGCGCCAACAGGTTGGTTTGGAAGGCAATGCCGTCGATAAGGCCAACAATTTCTTCAATTTTACGGCTTTTTTCCTGAATTGCGTTCATGGCATTGCCAGCTTTGCCTACTGCCTCACCAGCGTCGGTAAGTTGGTGACCAGCAGCATCAGCATCCTTAGTCATGCGCAGCATTTGCTCGTCAAGTTCATGGCTACGTGCGCTGATGTTTTGTGTTGCGCTGGCAATTTGTGCAACGGCAGCAGCTTGCTCTTGCACACGATCGGATACATTTTGAATGCCGGCGTTTACTTCGTGCATGTTGTGGGCGATACGAATGGCTTTGGTGTTGACTTCGGTCACAAAAGAAGCGGTATTGCTGAGTGACAGGTTTTGAGCAAACTGTAAATACCCCATCGCACCTTTCAGTGTTGGTTGCGGTGCAGCATCAAGTTTGGCGTTTGCCTGTAAGTTAAGGTAACGCGCAGTTTCTTCAATCAGATGGTGAAGCGAGCTAACCGTGTCATTAAAATGATTAGCTAAAACAAGGTGATGCCCGAACAAGTCGCTTGTTTCAATACGAGTACCAGCAAGCAAACCTTGTTTCATAGCGTCGATTGCTGCAACGATACGATTGCCCATGCGCGCTTCTTTGCTCACGTCTTGTAATACGACAACGGTTGTTTTGTTATTACGGCTATGTTCTAACTTGAAATAGTACTGTTCATCTAGGCAAATTTGCTCTTCTTTAATGGCAAGTAATGCACTTAGATCGCTTCCCTGTTCTATGGATAAAGGACGTCCTAATAATTGTTGAAGTGGCTCTTGACGTTTATTAATCAGGTCAATTGCCATTTGGTTAATAAAAACCAACTTGCTACTGCTATCGCCAATGATGATAGGTTTGGGAAGAAGCGTGAGTGCATCGACGAGCAACTTATGGTTCGTTTGCAATGACTGTGCTTTGGTGTCGCTTTCTGTTAATTGCAAGCGTGTTCCTGTCAGGCTGGCTTCTAAGCGTCGATTGCGTGTTTGTGCGCCGACCCATAAGAATCCGATTAAGAGTGTCGACAAACCAAAAATAATGGCAAAGAAAATGCTCAGGCTCATGGTGTTTTCTCTTTATAAGTTTTTGTTATCAAGTCATAAAATATTTTAGTGCTGATTGGTTTGGTGGCAAATCAATCAGCGTCGTCAGTATAGTAGATTCGAACAAATAGTGTAAGTGCGCAGGTGTTTTTTATAACAATTTTGTAACAAATTGCAATAAATTACGCAATAGGTAATGCGAGTACCGTGATTTCTTCGCGGTCATGGTAGAGCTGTTGCGCGCGTAAGACATGTGTATCGCGTAGTGTGTTCAGCGTTGCCATGCATTCTTGAATCATGCCATAGCGTTTTTTCATGGGTAGCTTTAAGTTGAACAGTGCTGCTTGTGCCCAACCTTCTTTTAGCCACTTAGTTACTAAGGTGGCGACGCGGTCGGGTTGTTCGACCATATCGCAACATAACCAGTGCACTGAGTGGCGCGGGTGCCATGCAAAGCCATCGGCGCGAATATGTTCGACTTGTCCCGTTTTCATTACAGCTTCTGACATATTGGCATTATCGATAGCAGTAATGAGCAACCCTTGTTGTGCTAGCCACCATGTCCAGCCACCTGGAGCGGCTCCTAAATCGACCGCACTCATACCAGAACGAAGCCAGTGTTCACGTTCAGGAATGGTTAATAAACTAATCGCCGCTTCTTCGAGCTTTAAAATGGCTCGGCTAGGGGCATCTTTGGGTAGCTTGAGATGCATAATGCCACCCGCATTAGGGCTAGATTGGGTGCGGTAGGCAAGTCCAACCAAAATATGTGTGCCAGACAAAATAAGCAGATGCAAGCGGGGTAGGCGTTTGTCTTTTTCGTTGTATTGCCCCAGTTTTTTAAGTGCTTGACGTGCCGCATTCGTTAAGCTGCGTGCTAGCCCGCTGAATTCTTTACCATCGTTGGTGTCGGGTGTCTCGCTAATAATATCGCTGACCGATTGACTGCCAAGCAGTTCAAAAATACTGGCAAGGCGATCGTCTGTCGGTAAATTGGTGCATTCGCCGAGCATGGGAACATACTGACGAGCAAAAATCCAGTTTGACAAGCTGAGTTCGTTGGGTAACCGAGTTAGGGGTTCGAAGGTGCGAAATACCGCGAATGCGCTATTGGGTGTGGTTTGTACATAACCCCCAATTTCGGCCTGTGCGCAAAGGTCGTTGGCTTCGTTGGCGACTTCGCCTTCAAATCCAGCGCGTGAGAGTAGGTAAAAACCTGTGTATTGGGGGG
>DZAT01000036.1:0-17671 GCA_022736205.1 Thiomicrospira cyclica | reverse complement strand
ACTTCGCCTTCAAATCCAGCGCGTGAGAGTAGGTAAAAACCTGTGTATTGGGGGGGGGTTTGTGTATTCATTTTCTTATTATCGCACAGCGTAACGAAAAAAGCCCCGAACAAGTCGGGGCAAAAGGGGATTGTTTGCTATTTCTCATGCAAAAAACAGCAATTCTTATTTTAGCGGTTTTGATAGAAAAAGCAACAAAAAGTAAAATAAATGATGAAGCAATGCGTTTTATGAGCGATTAGCAGGCGCATTGAATCGAAGTAAACACGCATTGACGGTAGCCATGAGGCTATCTGGTGTGAAAGGTTTAACAATCCAGCCATTAGCCCCAACTTCTTTGCCTAAGTCTTTTTTACTACGATCGCTTTCGGTTGTCAGGCAAAGTATTGGTTTGTTAAACCCAGCATCACGTAAGGCTTTTGTTAGTTCGAAGCCTGTCATGATGGGCATGTTAATATCGGTTATCACAAACTCTGCCCAGTCTTTATGTGGTAAGGCTTCAAGACCATTTTCGACACTTTTAACACTGTGTCCGTTCATTTCGAGCACGGTGCTAATGAGTTTGCGCATGGCAGAGGAGTCGTCGGCAATCAAAATATTCACAAAAAATTCCTTGGTAGTATTCGGTGTAGTGGCTATTGTTTGGTTTATGTTAACACGTTCAGACGTTTTGTCAGATTACGACTGATGATCTCTTTGCCTTCGGGTGTAATCAGGTAACTGTATTGCACGTCTAGCTGTTGAGCGATGCTTTGCCATTGACTTTCGCCTGCAATCAGTTGCGACAAGGCAGCGACTTCGGCAATTAAAGCGTCGCGATGAATGGCGGTGCTGTGCAAAATGTGGCTGACGGGTTGCCCCGTTTTGGGGTGAATGATGTGACTCACTTTTTTGCCTAACTCAGTATAAAAGCGTTCGTAAGTGCCTGAAGAACAAGCGGCTTCGCCATCCTCTAAACTAAGATTGGCTTTGGCTTTGCCGGCCTGTAGGGGATCGTTGATGCCGATGCGCCATGCGCCGTCTGGCTTTTGTCCGAGTACCTGAATGTCACCACCAATGGCGATGATGGCATGATCGATACCTTGCTGTGTTAAGGTGTCGGTTGCTGCGTTGAGCGCGTAGGCTTTACCACTGGCGCCAAAGTCGAGGGAAACACTCGGATTTGGGCAGAAGAGGGTGTCGTTATCCCATGTAATATCAAGGATGCTGGGTTTTTGAGCGAGTAATGTCTGAACGTCTGTCTCATTGGCTGTTTTATTGTCTTCGTAACTGTTTTGATGAAAGCCCCAGAGTTTAACCAATTTACCAATGCCAGGGTCGAATAAGCCATTGCTTTGTTGGCAGAGGGTTTGGTTGCGACGGATGAACTGCGCAACTTCGTTGTTGATGCTAATCGGTGCACCAATGGCAATGGCATCGTTGATTTTACTGACTAAGCCGCCTTTTTCCCATGCGTGCCAGTCGGTATGAATTTGCTGGAAGCGTGCGTTAACGGCGGCGAAAGCTTGTGTCGCTTGCTGTTGGTTTTGGGCATACAGCGTCATGCGAACAATGGTACCAAAAACAGCAATGGTTTCGCTAAAGGCTTGCGCTGGGCGTGCGCATGCGCCAAGGGGGGCAAATCCTGAAGCGAGGAATAGCCTGAATAATGTGCGGCGGTTCATGGCCATTGCTGTTCATTGCGTAGTAGACGCAGCAATTGAATTTCATCACCAATAAGACGATAAACCACGATAAATGGTGTGCGGTTTAGGGTGAGTTCTCTGGTTGTGTGTACGCGCCCAACTTTGCCGAGTTCGGGAAAAGTCAGCAGTTGATTGATTTGTTTCTCAACTTCTTCATCTAATCGAATCGCCGCGTAGGGATTGTACTGTGCAATATAGTTGAGCTGTTCAAAACGGTTGCGTGTTGCAGTCGGTAGCCAGCGAAGTTTCATGCAGCCTTCTGTTGTGTCTGTGCAAGCCACTGATTGCGGTGCGCCAAACTGGCTTCAGTCATTTCTTCATGACTAACCCATTGCGTATTGGAATCATCCGCTTCTTGTAGCGCGAGGTGAACTTGTTCTTCAAACCATCTGTCGTATTCTGATTTGTTTTTGCTCAATAATTTTTTGATGGCATTGGTAATGAATTCTTCAGGATTTTTCAATTTATTAATTTTTTCAATCAAATCAGCATCATCAATTTCTAATGTGTATTCCATGATAAAACTCCCTTGTTCTTTTGCGCTATTTTAACCATTTTTTTCGAGTGCATCAAACAATAACCCCGCAATATTGACCTTGCATTGCGCATCGATTTCGCGGATGCAGGTGGGGCTGGTAACATTCACTTCGGTAAGGTAATCGCCAATAACATCAAGTCCGACAAAGCGCAATCCCATGTTTTTCAGCCGTTCGCCAACTTGTTGGCAAATCCATACATCGCGTTCGGATAAAGGCTGAGCGATGCCTGTACCGCCTGCGGCTAAGTTAGCCCGTGTTTCGCCTGCTTTAGGTAGGCGTGCTAGGCAGTAGGGAGCGGGTTTACCATCGATCAGTAAAATGCGTTTATCACCTTGCAGAATTTCGGGCAAATAACGTTGCGCCATCATGATATGCTTGCCATTGCCTGTTAGCGTCTCGATGATTGCGCCTGCATTGGGATCGTTCGGTTGTAAACGAAAAATGCCAGCACCACCCATGCCGTGCAGGGGTTTAAGAATAATGTCGCTTTGCTCCGTCCAAAAAGCACGAATATCGGCTTCGTTACTGCTGACCAGCGTGGGGGCGATACACTGTGGGAACTGCAGAATAAACAGCTTTTCGTTCACATCGCGCAAGGCTTGCGGGTCGTTAACCACTTGCACGCCAGACGCTTTGGCATGATCGAGTAGATGGGTGGCATAGAGATAGTCGTTGTCGAAGGGCGGGTCTTTACGCATTAAAATAATGTTAAAGTCAGATAGCCTTTTCGTGGTTATCTCGCCTAGGCTGACAAAATCGCTGCTCGTGTCGCGTACTGTTGCAGACTGGCAGTGTGCCAGTGCTTGTCCGTCACGAAATGCCAAGTCGCCAGCGGTGCAATAATATAATGCGTGTCCACGCGCCTGTGCTTCGAGCATCATGGCAAAGCTGGTGTCTTTGTAGGGTTTAATGGATGCGATGGGATCCATGATGACCAGAGTTTTCATGCTTGTGCAGCCTTGAGTTCGCGTGCTGCCGCCACTAATGCCAAACGTGCCACCACGCCATAGGCATAAAATCGGTTCGGCGCGGCATCGGGGTTAAGGCGGGTGTCGGGCTGAATACAAGCATCGCTAAAGGCAAGCGGTTCGAAAAACATGCCTGGTGAGTTGAGGTTGTCGGTGATGGTTTTACCCGTATGCACACGATAAAAGCCTCCCACAACAGCATGGTCAATCATGTAAATGACGGGTTCAGCGACTGCATCTTGCACGGTTTCGAAGGTATAAACACCTTCTTGAATAATGACACTTTCGGTGCTTAAGCCATCTTTGCCGCTGGTCATTTTTTTGCGTGCGTTTTTGTTTAAGGCTGCCAGCTCTTGTGGGTCTTGAATCGACATGACGCCCATACCATAAGTGCCTGCATCGGCTTTAACGATTAGATAAGGTGTTTGATTACTGATGCCATGACCATCGTATGCTGCTTGAATGTCCGTCATGAGTGCTTGGCTGGTTTCGATGAGTTTGTCGATGCCTTCGCCATTTTTGAAGTCGATGCCCTCGCAGGTACTAAATAGCGGGTCAAAAAACCACGGGTCGCAGTCGATGAGTTCGGCAAACTCTTGCGCCACATCACGGTAGTGGGTGAAGTGCGCGCTTTTGGTGCGACTATGCCAACCAAGGCTTGGGGGCGGCAACATAACCTGTTCGATGTCTTTGAGTATATCGGGAATGCCAGAAGACAGATCATTGTTGAGCAGTACCGCACAAGGAAAAAAGCCAGCAACGCCTACGCGATTCGCTTCGCGAACAATCGGCTCTAGGGTGAGCGGACGACCTGAAGGTAGTTCAATGGCTGTCTCTGTTGTGATGTCGGGGTTAAGGCTACCAATCCGAACGGCATAACCTGCATCACTAATCAGTCCTGCAAGGGTGCACAAGTTTTCGAGGTAGTAGAGATTGCGCGTGTGATTTTCGGGAATCAGTAGCACGCCATCGGTGACAGGGCAGGCACGTTCGATGCCGTGTTGCACGGCAGCAATCGCCAACGGGCGCAAGTCGGGGTGCAGGTTATTAAAGCCCGCAGGAAATAAATTGGTATCGACAGGCGCTAATTTAAAGCCCGCATTGCGTAAATCAACCGATGCATAAAAAGGGGCAGGCGTGGCGCGAAATTGGCAGCGAAACCATGCTTCGATGGTGGCTTTATTAGATAGTAGCTTTTGCTCAATGGCGAGTAAAGGTCCCTTTAAAGCAGTTTCTAAGTGAGGAACAGCGGGCAATAACGGCATAATGCATCCATAATGTTGGGGCATCTCTAATAACTCAACACGTCGTCATCCTCGCACATGCGGGGATCCATAAAATCAATGATATAGATTCCCGCTTACGCGGGAATGACGCGTTTTTAGAGATGTCCGTTAGTAAAAGTTTGTTTTATGCATCACCAAATAGGCTTTGTAAAGCAGCAATGGCAGCAGGTCCTGCCGTTTCGGTGCGTAAAATACGCGCGCCCAACCGAACCCCTGTCATGCCTACAGCTAGCGCTCGCTCAACTTCCTTATCGGACAAACCGCCCTCAGGTCCGACTAACAAGCATTTGTTTTGTGTGAAAGCTATTGAGGTTAGCTCACGCAATCGCTGACCGTCGTAAGGGTCGAGAACCAAACCTTGAGGTTTGGTTTCCAGCCATTCATTCAGCGCCATTGGGGCATAAAGTTGCGGTACAACTGTGCGTCCAGACTGTTCACAAGCACTCACAATAACCTGTTGCCAATGCGCCATACGTTTGCTCACCTTGTCATCATCTTCGAGTTTGACTTCGCAATATTGAGTAAACAAAGGCTGAATGGCGGTGACACCTAATTCGGTCGCCTTTTGAATGCTGGTATCCATACGCTCACCGCGCGAGATACCTTGTGCTAGTGTGAGCTTCAACGGTGATTCCATACTCATATCTGTCGTCATGGTATCGATACGTACAGTGGCATCTTTTTTACCCAGTTGCAGAGTGGCTTCGCTCGTTACGCCCAAACCATTAAATAGGGTAACTTTGAAGCCATCTCGTGCACGCAATACGGTAACAATGTAGTGACGAGCATCGTCGGGCAAGGCAAGCGATTGCCCGACATCGGGATAGTCGCCAGCCAAGTAAAGACGAATGTTGCGCATGAAATTTTAGCCCTATTTTGCCAAAGCGCGTGCGCGTTCGAGCAGGGTGCGTGTTGGCTCAAGCGCGTTCATGGCATAGAAATGTAAGCCAGAAGCACCGCCTTTTATCACGCGTTCGCACAGATCGCCAATGACTTCTAAGCCGAGTTCACCGATGGCGGCTTTGTCGTCGCCTAATGCTTCTAAACGTTTGCGCAACCAGCGTGGAATTTCGGCACCACAGGCATCCGAAAAACGCGCTAATTGCTCGTAGTTATTAATCGGCATGATGCCAGGGATAATGTCGCCAGCAATACCTTGCGCACGCGCACTATTCACAAAACGGCAGTAAGCATCGGGATTAAAGAAGTATTGCGTAATGGCAGCATCAGCACCTGCTGTCATTTTTTCGCTAAAATGCGTCATGTCCGTTTGCCAGCTTTTCGCTTGCGGATGCACTTCGGGATAAGCTGCGACTTCGATATGGAAATGCTCGCCCGTGACTTCACGGATAAACTTCACCAAGTCGACAGCATAATTAAAATCGCCTAAATCGCGCATGCCAGAAGGAATGTCACCGCGTAAAGCAACGATACGATGTACGCCCAAGTCCATGTAAGTTTTGAGCAAATCAGCAATCTTATCGCGTTCTGAGTCCACACAGGTTAAGTGGGGTGCAACGTCCCAACCACGCTCGCGCAATGCTTTAATGGTGGCTAGTGTGCGTTCTTGCGTACTACCGCCAGCACCGTAGGTCACCGAAATATAATCAAGATCGAAAGGGCGAAAGCCTTCAGCGACCTCGAGTAGTTTATCTAAGCCTTCGGGGGTGCGCGGCGGGAAAAATTCGGCGGATAGTTTCATGCGTGTGCATCGCCTTTATCTTTAGGGTGGCGAGATTGGTATTCTAGGTAAATACCGAGCGCAGTGCCAGCGATACCGATCGCAATCACAAAGCCAAACAGCACTTGCATAACAGGATTTTCAAGCATCTTGTTTCTCCTTTGGAAATCCTAAAATCCAGATGGCTATTGCCTGTAACCACACGAAAACGGAACCAGAAATAAAGGTTCCCACGTAGTCACCTGCTTGCCATGCACTATAACCAAACACACCGAACTGAGCATAAGCAATGACAGTCAAGGTATCAGACAGCTTTTTTATTTGTTCTTTGTTAACCATTATAACCCAGCTTCAGCCCGTAACAAGTCCGCCTTATCCGTGCGCTCCCACGTAAATTCGGGCAATTCACGACCAAAGTGACCATAGCTTGCTGTTGCGCGATAAATAGGACGCAGCAAATCCAGCATCTCGATAATGCCACGTGGACGCAAGTCGAAGTGTTCACGCACCAGCTTTTCAATCAAAGCTGTATCGACTTTCGCAGTACCAAAGGTTTCGATACTAATCGAGGTTGGTTTTGCCACACCGATAGCATAAGAGATTTGAATTTCGCACTTGTCCGCCAAACCAGCCGCAACAATATTTTTTGCCACGTAACGTCCTGCATATGCAGCTGAACGGTCAACTTTCGAGGGATCTTTGCCCGAAAAAGCACCGCCGCCATGCCGCGCCATGCCGCCGTAGCTATCGACAATAATTTTGCGTCCTGTTAAGCCCGCATCGCCAACAGGACCACCAATCACAAAACGTCCTGTCGGATTGATATGGAATAGCGTGTCCTTGTGCAACCATTCAGCGGGAATGACAGGTTTAATAATGCTTTCCATTACGGCTTCGCGCAGGTCTTTGGTCGAAATGTCAGGATCGTGCTGGGTCGATAATACAACCGCATCGACCGCAACAGGAACGCCATTTTCGTAACGCAACGTAATTTGGCTTTTAGCATCGGGGCGCAGCCAAGGTAGAACCTTTTGCTTACGCATTGCAGCTTGACGCTCGACTAAACGATGGGCGTAATAAATAGGGGCAGGCATGAGGGTTTCGGTTTCATTGCTCGCGTAGCCAAACATTAAACCTTGATCACCAGCACCCATTTCTTTGGCTGCTTCTGGGTCTTCATCGACACCGACAGCAATATCGGCAGATTGTTTGCCGATGGCAGAGAGTACTGCGCAGTCATCGCCATTAAAGCCCAAATCGCCACGGTCGTAACCAATTTCTTTAACGACTTTGCGTACTAAGTCTTCGATATCGACCCAAGCCGACGTGGTGATTTCACCACCGACCAGAACCATCCCTGTTTTGACGAAGGTTTCGCAAGCAACGCGTGCTCTGCTGTCTTGCGCCAAAATCGCATCTAAAATCGCATCCGAAATTTGATCGGCGATTTTATCTGGATGTCCTTCAGAAACCGATTCTGAAGTAAAAATAGTGCTGCTCATGTCAAAAATGCTCCACAATAAAACGAGTGGTTAATAGAGATAAAATTATTGGAACGCGAGAGGATAACTGCGCTAGGTATTTATTCACCAAACTGCAAAGACTTTCGATCCGAGTCGTGAAACAGAATAACCAATTTTAGGGCAGGATAATGCCAGCGACGAATACCATCATCACCCACACTGTCTTGATCGGGTTCACCAAAACGACTTTTTAAGGTGCTTTCATCTATTTTGGGATAAGGCAGATAAGTTAGAGCGCGAATCGGAATGTCGAGCGATAAGCCACTGTCATCGCTAGACAGGCTGACTTCTCTTACCCCTGTCTCTGTGGTTTTGATGCGAGCACCTGCTTCTAGCATACGACTGAGTTGCTCGGGCTTAACATCGAGCGTTAATACTAAGCGACCGCGTAAACTATAACCAATGTACATGTCTTCGAAGAAGCTTTCTAGGCTGATTGCTTCGCCTTGCATATTGGCAAATAAATTAACTTGTACTTCTTTGCCATACAGTGCCATTGCGTCGCGTGTGCTACTTTTGCCTAAGGTTAAGCCCAACACTTCCAAGTTGCCTTCACGATTGACCTTTGCTTCCCACGGTAAAGCGGTTGCTTGCTGTTCGGTTGTGGGAGGCTCTACCCAAAAAATACTCAGGGCTGCCAAAACAGCACCGATAATGAGTGTTAGCCACCCCCAATAAAAAGTTCCGTGCTTGCGCTCTGTTTTTGCTGTGTTCAAGATGCGTGATCCTGTGGGTGACTGTCAGCTGTACTATCACCAGCCCCTTCAGCGTTGGTCAGTACAACCATATCTGCTGATGGTGGGAACTGATCAACAATTTTCTGACCAACAACACCGCGTTGTGAGTCATAAATTGAACCGCCCGATAGGACAAAGGTAACCAGTAATCCTAAAAAGATAGGGACTGCGCCCATACGTAAAGCAATGGTTGTTACATCGCCACCTTTAAGTGGGCTCATGCCAACCATGAGGTAAGTAAAACCACCAAGCACCAAGCCGACGGCATAAAAAATCAGCAACAAACGCGCCCGCTTAGTCATGAGTAGCCAGTGTGCTGCTACAAACCAATCGGTATTTGCATCACGTAATTGCTTTGCCTTAAACCATAGCACCGCTAATAGAATCATCGACACAAAAGGAATCAGAATAACCTGTTTACCATAGCCTAATTCGAGCATGGTATAGGAAGCAAATAAATGCACAATGATCAGGTTAAGAATAAACAAGCTGTGTGGTAAGCCTGCGCCCTTACTTGTTTTGGGTGAAATTTGATATTGCATGATAGACGTTAAGCCATAAACTTGCGTAAAGCATCGCCACTACGTGCCGACAAAGTGCGCAACTCACTCATATGGGCGAGCGACGCTTCTGTTTGTCCTGATTTTGCCATATCTTCGAGTTTGTGGCTGATCTCTGCCAATGCTAAAGCACCGACGTTGCTCGAGCTGCCCTTTAGCGTGTGTGCATGAAGACGCATACTGGTTGCATCGCTTGTGCGAGCGCTGCTTTCGATGGCATCGACTTGCCCAGGCAATAATTGTAAAAAACTATCAATAATTTCGCGTAAGTCGTCACCAATAACATCTTTGAGCGTATTGAGTGTGTCTAAATCAAGTAATGTACTCATCCAAATATTCCTTATCTGTGCTGATCTGTTTTAGAGTTGCCAAATCATTTTATCATTGTGAGATAAAATTTTTTGGTAGTCAAATGGTATTTTTTAGGAGATCAGGCTTCTGTCAACTTAGGATATTGTTTTTCAAAGCTGTCTGAGGGTACAGGGCGTCCGAAATAAAATCCTTGAAAAACTTCACAACCTTGTTGCGTTAAAAATGCAGCCTGAGCTTCGTTTTCAATGCCTTCAGCGACCAAACTCATGTCTAAACTGTGTGCCATAGCAATAATCGCCGATGCAATGCCTTCATCTGCCTTACCGCCCTCTGGTGTGCCGATGCGCATAATAAAGGAGCGGTCAATTTTAATGGTGTTCACTGGAAATGCTTGTAAGTAAGACAGGCTAGAGTAACCTGTGCCAAAGTCATCAATAGATAAATGAATGCCGAGCGCTTTGAGTTGGCGTAGAATTTCAATATTACGCTGCGCATCAGCCATTGCCAAGCTTTCGGTGATTTCTAAATCCAATGCAGCGGCGGGTAGTCGGTTGCTGGTTAGTGCATATTCTACCTGTGTTAGCAGGTCATCTTGCAAAAACTGACGTGCCGATAGATTAACCCCAATATGAAAATCGGGAATATGCGTGCGCCATATTGCTGCTTGTCGGCATGCTTCATTCAGCACCCATTGTCCAATTTCTAAAATCATGCCTGTTTCTTCGGCAACAGGAATAAAGGCATCGGGTGGTACCAAGCCCCATTCTGGATGTTGCCAACGAACCAAGGCCTCTGCACCAATTAATGCCAGGTTGCTGGATGCGATTTTAGGTTGATAATAAACGCGCATTTGTCCCAGTTCGACGGCTCGACGCAAGTCGTGTTCTAGTTTTAAGCGCTTTGCTGCCTGTTGATTCATGCTGGCGGTATAAAACTGGTACTGATTGCCCCCAGCACTTTTTGCTCGTGTTTTGGCTGTGTTAGCAAAGGCTAATAAGGGCTCGGCTTGGTCGCTATCTAATGGTGCGAGCGCAATGCCCAGTGACGTTGTGATAAAGACTTCTGTATCGTTAATATTAAAGCTCTTAACCAAATTACTGTGATAGCGACTGGCAATCGCTTCGATTTTATCATCAAGATGCATGTCAATCAGTACCACGAACTCGTCTGAACCAAGACGCGCTACGGCATCTCCCTCGCGGGTGATTTGGGTCAGACGAACGGCAAGCGCTTTAAGCAAGGTATCGCCACCATGAATACCCAATGATTGGTTGAAAAGTTTGAAACGGTCAATGTCCAAGGTTAATACAGCCAGTTTCGCATTAGGGTCTTTGCTGTTGGCGCGTTTTTGTAGCGCTTGTGTGAGCATTTCCATAAAGAAATTACGATTGGGTAAATCGGTGAGCCGATCGTGCAGATTTAAGCGAGAAATGGTCGCTTCTGCTTCGCTAATTCGAGTAATATCTTGTACAGAGCCAGAGAGTCCCACCAGTATTCCCTGCTCATTTCTGGTCACTTCGCCCAAAATATTAAGCACAGCATAGCGTGCCTCTTTATCGACATGAACGACCAGTGACAGGGTGTTCAAATCATTTTCTAGCTTCGCTAAGGTTTCTTCTAGTACCAGCGCACTGCTTTGGGTAAGAAAACGAAGGAAAGCTGTTTTGCTCATGGGAACCGTTTGTTCGTGACCAAACAGGGCAAACATTTCTTGAGAGCCAGAAACCATGTCATTTTCTGGATTCCATTCCCAATAGCCAAGCTGCGCTAAACGTTGTGCATACGCCAATTGTGATTGTGCTTTTCGTAGTCCGTCTTCCATCTCGTAGGCGCGTAGCGCGAACTTGACCCGTTGTGACAGCAATCCCCAGTTAATGGGTTTGGTCACAAAGTCGGTAGCACCTGCATGAAATGCTTGTTCAATTGACTCAGCGTCTTCTAGACCTGTGAGCATAATGATGGGGATGTGTTCAGCACTGGATTTTTTTCTGAGTAATTGACACGTCTGAAAGCCATCAAGATCGGGCATCATGACATCAAGTAAGATAAGGTCTGGGTGCGTTTCATCGCATCGCAACAATCCTTCTGTACCACCAGAAGCGGTCACCACACGATAACCCGCACGCACTAATACCTTTTCAAGCATCATGCGTGTGATGGGATCATCATCGATGGCCAGTAATGTTGGGAGCGTTTTTGAAGGCATGGTCGTCACTTAACTAAGCATATTAATGGGCATTATAGTGCTAAATACGGCAGTTGTCTGTAAATCATGCATTAAAAAAGGCCTGCTTTGCGGGCAGACCTTCTTTTTCTCGTTGAAACGATATTAGTCTTTACGGCTAAAACGCTTACGATCATTTTCTGTTAAGTATTTTTTACGAATACGCACGCTTTTTGGTGTGACTTCGACCAACTCATCATCATCAATGAACTCTAACGCCTGTTCGAGTGTCATACGAATGGGTGGGGTTAATACCACGTTTTCATCCGTACCAGAAGCACGCATGTTTGTCAGTTTTTTGCCTCTTAATGCGTTGACAACTAAGTCATTGTCACGGCTGTGAATACCGATGATTTGACCTTCGTAAACTTCGTCACCATGACCTACCATCAAACGACCACGTTCTTGTAAATTGTTTAATGAGTAGTTCAAACATTTGCCCATTTCGTTACTGATGAGTACGCCGTTATGACGTTGCCCCAACGTTCCTGTGAAACGCGGTGCATAATGCGAGAAGTTAGAATACAGTAAGCCAGAACCTTGTGTTAAGGTCAAGAACTCGCCACGGAAACCAATTAAGCCACGAGAAGGAATCACAAAGTCTAAACGAACGCGACCGTGACCATCTTGAATCATGTCTTTCATTTCGCCTTTACGCTTGCCAAGTTGCTCCATGACAGAGCCTTGGTGGACTTCTTCGACGTCAATGGTGAGGACTTCATAAGGTTCTTGAATTTCGCCATCGACTTCTTTGAAAATAACTTCTGGACGCGAAACGCCTAATTCGAAGCCTTCACGACGCATGTTTTCGATTAGTACAGACAAATGCAATTCGCCACGACCCGATACACGGAACTTGTCAGCATCATCGGTGTCTTCAACACGCAAAGCGACGTTGGTCATGAGTTCTTTGTCGAGACGTTCACGAATTTGGCGGCTGGTTAATAACTTGCCTTCTTTACCCACGAATGGGCTGTTGTTGACTTGGAAAGTCATCGACACAGTCGGTTCTTCGACAACGAGTGCATCAATGGCTTCAACGCAGCTTGGATCACAAATGGTGTCAGAAATGAATAAGGGATCTAAACCCGTAAACGAGATGATTTCGCCTGCTTGTGCATCGGCAACAATTTCACGATCTAAGCCGTTCGAGCGCAATACTTCTAAAATACGACCGTTACGCTTGTTACCTTGACGGTCGATAACCGTTACCTGCGTATTCGTTTTAATCGTACCACGTTGAATGCGACCTGTGCCGATAATGCCTTTGTAAGTGTCGTAGTCAAGCTGTGTGACTTGCATTTGAAAAGGCGCGTCCATATCGACTTTAGGGTGTTCAACAACATCAATCACGGTTTGGAACAATGGTGTCATGTCGCCAGAGCGAACGGTTTCTTCCATGCCAGCAAAGCCGTTTAAGCCAGAAGCATAAACAACGGTGAAATCGAGCTGTTCATCTGTTGCACCTAAACGAACGAATAGATCGAAGGTTTCATCGAGCGCTGCAGCAGTGCGTGCTTGTGGACGGTCAACTTTATTAACAACCACGATTGGCTTCAAGCCAAGTGCCAAGGCTTTTTGTGTTACAAAACGCGTCTGAGGCATAGGGCCTTCAACTGAGTCAACCAACAACAATACAGAATCAACCATCGATAGTACACGCTCTACTTCACCACCGAAGTCGGCGTGGCCAGGGGTGTCGACAATGTTAATGCGGTATTCTTGATTGTCGCGTGTATCGGTGTAATTAATGGCAGTGTTTTTCGCCAAAATAGTGATGCCACGCTCTTTTTCAATATCGTTCGAGTCCATGACGCGCTCGCCTGTGTCCTTGCGGGCATCGAGTGTGCCAGACTGGCGAAGAAGTTGGTCAACAAGCGTTGTTTTGCCGTGGTCGACGTGGGCGATGATGGCGATGTTGCGGATATGTTCAATAGACGTCATGGTGTGTGCTCAAAATGGAATAGAAACAAAGCCCATTATTATACTAGATAATGTGGGCTTTGTTTGACGTTTTTGTGAAATAACAAGCTTTGCCTAAAAATCTGCCCAATCTGAGGTGCTATTTGCTTTATTTGCTACTTGCTTGGGAAGCTGTGGTTTAGGTAAATTGGGCTTTGCTCTTGCTGGTAAGTGATTCTGGGCTTTGTGTTGCATAGCGCTGCTATTTGCCAGTACATCAGCGGGAAGTTTAAAGGCTAACAGGGTTTGTGTGATATCTTGTACCTGTTGCTTCATGTTTTCGGACATGGCAGCAATCTCCTCGGCTTGTGCTGCCGATTGCTGGGTCATGCCGTCCATATCTTCAACGCTACGGTAGATTTCATTCATGGCAGTTGTTTGTTCGTGTGCTGTATGAGCAATCGCTTCAACTAAGTGTTCTACTTCAGCAGCTTGTGTTTCAATTTGCTGTAAAACCGTTGCTGTTGACTGAACTTTTTGTGAGCCAGCACGGATTTTACCCACTGTTTCATCAATTAAGCCTTTAATATCGCGTGCGGCATCGGCAGACTTACCAGCGAGCACGCGCACTTCACTTGCCACGACAGCAAAGCCACGACCATGTTCACCTGCACGAGCGGCTTCGACAGCGGCATTGAGCGCTAATAAATTGGTTTGGAAAGCAATAGAGTCAATTAAAGTGGTAATTTCTTCGATTTTTCGGCTGTGCGCTTCAATGTCGTTCATGGCAGAAACACTTTCATTGACCACAATAACCCCTTTGCCTGCGGAAGCACGTACTTGATGGGCAAATTCGGTTGCTTGACGAGTGTTGTCGCTGGCAGTTTTGACCGAAACATTAATTTCATTAACGGCAGAAGCTGTTTCTTGCAATGAAGCAGCCATTTCTTGGGTACGATGCGAGCCTTCTTGGTTGGCAGTGTTCAATTGGTTCACGTTTTGCATCAGCTCTTGCATGGTATTGGCAATGTCAGCAAAGGTTTTAGATAGCGCACAAAGAGAGGCATTCATGTCGCCATTGACTTGACCGCGCAAGCCTTCAAAGTCGGCATTAACGCGCTCGGTTAGGTCGTTTTGTGCAAGGGCATGCATAACTGTGCCATAGTTATTCAATGCGACTTCTGTGGAGGTAAACATTTCATTGAGTTTATGCGCAAGTTGAGCATAAAAACCATCGAGACCTTTAGTTTCAAGACGTGCTTCAACGTGTCCTTTGCTGTTTTCAGTCAATACATGCGCAAGTTCTGATTGAATTTTTTGCTCCATAAATACGTCTTGCCATTCGACGGCCGTACCAATGCGTTTTTTATCTTGATCAAAAATAGGGTTAATGACTAATTGTAATGGGTGACCTGCAAGGTTGATTTTGGCAACATGGGTCGATTTGAGTTGGTCGAGCATGGTAATTTGGTGTTGTGGATGCTTATGAAAGATGTCGATTGACTTGCCCAAGATTTCACTTGCTCGAAAATTAGGCAATACTGATTGAATGTCTTTTTCCATGCGTGAGAATAAAGCAATAACCGATGGATTGATATAAATAATGGTGCGATTTTGATCGGTCACCATAATATTGGCACTGAGCGTGCCTGTTGCAGTTTCTAAGCGTTGTGCTTTAAGTAGCAATTCGGTGCTGTCATTAATGCTAGAACCTAAGCGAACTTGCATTGAAGAAAGACGACGCAAAATTTTCCCTGCTATATTATTGCCAAACGTATTGATTTCAAAATTAAATTTACCATTCGATAGCAAGTCAACTGCTTTCATTGATTCGCTAATTCGAGAAACAAAATACATAGCATGTGCTGTTGCAATGAGTGCAAGTATGGTAACAAATAATTCGCCCCAAATACCGATAACAACGCCCAACAGATGCAATACAAAAGCAATGAGAGATGCAATACCTGTCGGGATAATCGTCCATTGCGGATCGAGGTGAGCAAAGGTGTTAATGCGTTTGCTAAAACGATCAACTTGACCATTTTTAAGTTTGATGTTCCCAGCAGCAATTGCGCGATAAGCCGCTTCCGCGCCACTAATTTGTTCACGCGTGGCCGGTTGGCGTACGCTCATATAACCAGTGACACGCCCAGTCTCATCGCGAACGGGGGTTGCGTTAGCGGATACCCAGTAATGATCGCCATTTTTACACCGATTTTTAACAATTTGTGACCAAGGACGACCGTCCTCAATGGTTGCCCATAAGTCGGCAAATACTTGCTCGGGCACATCAGGATGACGTAGTACGTTGTGTGGTTGACCAACAAGTTCACTCCATGAGTAACCGCTAACCGCTACAAATGCTTCGTTGGCTTTGAGGATATTGCCTTGCAAATCCGTATAAGAAACCAATAGGGTATCGGCGGGCAGTTGATACTCTTTTTGGGTGATTGGCTGGTTGTTGCGCATCTTACGCTTGCTCCGAGTGTTGAGTTGTGTCGACAGTCCCTTTATTTGTGTCATGATTGTACTACAAATAAGGGGGGGAGCAATGCGTAATTTAAGATACGCAGTCGGTCATCAGTAATATAAATGACAGCGAATTGTACGTGATTATGATTAAGTAGCGTCTTGATGCGTGTCAAGAAAAGAAGCTTTTCTTGTTTTTTATTGCTAAAGTGGCGCGTGCGTTTCGTTCGTTGTATTGATTAATACTTAAGGTGGGCGCTAAAAACAACACTTCGACAAGCTCAGTGCGAACGGAGATTATAAAAACAATAAGTTGCCGTTCGTCCTGAGCCTGTCGAAGGATAAACTATAGGGAACCTCTAATAACCTAACGGGTTGGGGGTCTGGGGGAAGGGATGCACCAATAGTGCATGTAACGGTTTGATTTAAGTCCTTCCACCAGAGGTAAAATAACTTAGGTAACGCTAAAAATGCCACGAAGTGGGGTTTTTAGCGGTGCCCACTAATAAGTTACCGTTTGTCCTGAGCCTGTCGAAGGATGACGATGAGGTTTTTAGAGGCTCCCTTAACGTAGGGATTGCTCTATCTTTCCGTAAGCAATGGTGCCTAATAAAATACCCAGAACAAGAAACAAGCCTTCTAGTTTGCCTTCGCCAATCATGGTAGGTGCTGTGCCAGGGCAAGCGGCCGACATACCCCAGCCAATCCCAAATAAGATGGCGCCCATGATTAAATTAGGCGTCATGCTTTTTGGTGAGAGGTCGATTTCAGCTTGCGTGAGCATGCCACGCACTTTGTTTTGACGTAGCAAATAGGTGCCAAGGGCGCCAACCACGACCGCCGTTGAAATGACGATGAATAGCCAGCTGTTTTCAAACAAAAACAATTGCGCATGCAGTGTAAAATTGGTTGCCCCAGCAAAAGAAAGTGAAAAGCCAAAAAGAGAGCCGAGTAATAACGAAATTAAATTGTTGCGCATCGCATTAACCCCAAAATAGTAGACGGGTGGTGATGAAAGCGGAAGCAAAGAAAACCACACCAGCAACTAAGCTAACAGGATTAAGCAATGCAGCTCCCACTAAAACGTGTCCTGTTGTGCAAGCGCCAGCGAGTCGTGCACCAAAGCCCAATAGAAAACCTGCTAGCAGTAACCATAGTCCTTTTGCAGGCGTGGTACTGGGTAGAATCGCATCATAGATGCCCATGCTAAAGCTGAAGTGAAAGCCGTTACCCAACAGGGTTACATACAAGAAGCCGCCGAGTGGCAGTCCGAGTAGTAGCCATAAACGGGGATGATTGCGCGTGGTGTATTCGCCACGATGAAAAAAGGGGATGTTGCAGGTGTAGGCACAAAAATTGCCATAAGCCGACGAGCAGCCCACGGCTCGACCTGTCACCCAAAAATGGAGAATGACAAACAGTCCGAGCAATGCGCCACCCACCGCTGCCATATAAAGTGGAGCGTTCATGAGTGTATCCTAGTTTTTGCACAGAACGACCACGCGTAGTGGTGCGCTTGTGCTTTGTGGTATTGGTGACAGGGCTCGATGACCCTGTCTTATATTTTGGCGTTATTGTAACGAGATTGGGTGATATGCGACAGACGAAGATTTTCGGTCAGGGATAAAGAAGATTTATGGGAGAATCTCCCCTAGCCCCTTTTTGCTAAAGAGGGGAATTTAACCCCCCTTTAGAAAAGGGGGGCGCCAAAGGCGGGGGGTTATAACTGCCCAATATCGGCAACCAAGCTGAACAGTTGGTTGGCGGTCGATAAAATGGCAAGAC
>DZAT01000198.1 GCA_022736205.1 Thiomicrospira cyclica | reverse complement strand
TTGGCTCCTCCACCAGTTAATGTTACAGAAGTGCCTTCGCATACCGTATTATCGCTTGCTGTTGCCGTTACGGTAGGTAAAGCATTTACAGTTACAGTAACTGTCGATGTCGCCGAACAGTTGGCAGCATTGGTACCCACAACCGTATAGCTTGCTGCATCTCCCAATACCGTATTGGTATGCACTGGGTTTTGAATATCATCGGGATTATATCCTCCTGTCCAAACCCATGAAGTGGCATTGCCTGTTGTGGTCAAGTTTAAAGTAGCACCCACACAAACTGGGGAGTTACTTCCTGCCGTTACTGTAGGTTTTGCATTAACCACTACAGACACATTACTTGTATTTTGACAACCTGTAGCCACAATTGTTCCTACAACAGTATAGGTAGCTGTAGCAGTTGTAGCCACACTCGATGTGCTGGGGTTTTGAACATCGGCCGGATTATAAGAGCCCGTTCCTGTCCAAACCCATGCAGTGGCATTTCCTGTAGTAGTTAGATTTAATGTACCTCCTTCGCAAACCGGTGAATTACTTCCTGCAGTTACTGTTGGCAATGGATTGATGGTTAAAACCATTTGGTCGGTAACCACACCGCAAGCACCAGTTGGATTATCAGAGCTTATAGTTAAGATTATTGAGCCATCCGTTACATCAGCACCACTCGGCGTATATACTGGGGTTAAAGACGTACTGCTGCTGAATGTTCCTGTACCGTCACGTGTCCAACCGATATTAGAAGTCGATCCGCCTTGCGTGCCGGCCAATGTATACGTTTGACCCGCACAAATGGTTGCATCGGCACCGGCACTGACCTCAGCAGCATCTTGAATGGTGAGTACCACTTGATCGGACACTGCCAGACAACTGTTAGCTGGATCGTTGGTTGTTACGGTTAATGTAACGGTTCCGACAGGATTTGATCCAAATGTATAATTGGTATTGATATTAGCGGCATTAGCGAATGATCCACCGGCAAAAGAAGATGTCCATGTGCTGGTAGTTGCAGATCCGCCTCTAGTTGCTGATGATAAAGCATACGATAAAGCCGATT
Organism: Thiomicrospira cyclica; assembly: GCA_022736205.1. Classification (GTDB taxonomy): domain Bacteria; phylum Pseudomonadota; class Gammaproteobacteria; order Thiomicrospirales; family Thiomicrospiraceae. The sequence goes on along the minus strand of DZAT01000198.1, from coordinate 202 downwards.
CGCAAACAGCGGCATCATTACCGGCAAAAACTGTTGCAGCTTGATCGATAGTTACCGAATAGGTCTCCGTATCAGATCCGCAAGCCCCTAAACTGACCGTATTGGTAATGGTATAGGTGCCTGGAATGGTGCTTGCTAAATTAATTTCACCTGTTCCTGCATTGACAAAAACCAACCCTTCGGTCGAGGAATAAGCTCCATT
>DZAT01000197.1 GCA_022736205.1 Thiomicrospira cyclica | reverse complement strand
CAAAATGACACAAAAGCCGAAGGTGAAAGCAAGGAAGTTGCGAACACCCTCCAAAACAAACTTGCCGAAAATATGATGGGGGTATTTGAGTTAGTGGTTTCTGACCGTAGTAGTCATTTTGCTAAACACCCTAACAAAATCCCTGACAAAAAATCTGCTCCATCTATCATCAATTCATATTCTCTAACCAATACCGCTATTTCGGGCGGTGCAAGCCTTGTGCCGGGTCCTTGGGGCATGGTTGCCGTTATCCCTGAAATTGCCGCTGTCATTCGCAATCAGTTGGCGATGATTTACGATATAGGCATGGCGTATGGGAAAAGCAAAGTTTTGACCAAAGAGTTATTGGCGGGTGTTCTTATCACTGCGATGGGGTCAAGCGCAGGCTCATTGCTGGTTATGCAGGGCAGCAAAGTTTTAGTAAAGCGTGTTGCCTTACGGGTATTTCAGAAAATTATCGCGATGCTAGCGGGAAAGGTTACACAACAAGCCCTAAAATCGGTTATCAGCAAATGGCTCCCCATTGTTGGTCCAGCGGCGATGGCAGTTTGGTCAAACTACTTGACGCGACAAGTTGGCAAAAAAGCCATTGAGATTTTTGAAAAAGAGATTGTGCTTTCGGAAGAAGTTATTGAAGAAATGCCGCTGGAAACTGAATCCGTATCTGTCCCAACCGCTACCATTAGCCGCGCGTCTACTCCAAGCATTAGCCCTGATATGCCAAAGGTGCAAACGCTTATAAATCTACTGAAAGTTGATGGCACAATCAAAGCGGAAGAACGCGAGTATGTGCAAACCATCATAGGCAATGCGGATTTAACGGAAAGCGAAAGGGCAGACCTGACGCAGGCAATAGATAAAAGCGGAAAGTTTGTCGTAGATTACTCAGCGTTTGCCAGTTCGCCTGATGACGCGATTGGTTTATTAGTGGATATGGTGACGCTTGCAAAACGCGATGGCACTTTCCACATTACCGAAAAGATGTTTGTAAAGCAGGTTGGTAAATTGGTAGGTTTTTCAGAGAATGATATCGATGAAATAATGGCAACTACTGGTTAATTCCAGCGGCGGCACAACAAAGTAAACCAAGACCTCGGAGTTCTTGAAGAACTCCGAGGTCTTTTACATTTACATCCACAAATCCTTCGCCACATCCCCCAACTCCACCAACTTCTCTTTGGATGGTTTCCCGCTCTCCTTATCCCAGCACCGCGTGATTAAGACCTGACAGGTTCACCCAAACGGGTACACGTCCA
>DZAT01000095.1 GCA_022736205.1 Thiomicrospira cyclica | reverse complement strand
TCAAAAAAGGAAAGCCAGTATGGTGCCGCAACTCATTGTAGGCTTGGGAAATCCAGGTAAAGAATATGAGGCTACGCGGCACAATGCTGGCTTTTTCTTTGTCGACGAACTGGCTCGTGCATGGAATACGTCGTTTACCATGCAGGCTAAGTTTTTTGGTGAAGTGGCGCGTGCTAAGGTCAATGGTTCGGATGTCTGGCTGTTAAAGCCGACAACCTTTATGAACCGAAGTGGCATGGCGGTAGCGGCTGTTACCAATTTTTATAAAATCCCTCCCGAAGCGGTTTTAGCGGTACACGATGAGTTGGATTTACAACCGAATGAAGCGCGGCTAAAAATCGGTGGTGGTGCGGGTGGTCACAATGGCTTAAAAGACATGATTAAGGCATTGGGCACACAAGAATTTATGCGTCTGCGTTTGGGTATTGGGCATCCAGGGCATCGTAATCAGGTGGCTGATTATGTGCTGCATCCTTGTGCCAAGGCGGAGCGTGAAGCGATAGATGACGCCATTTGTCGGTGTTTGCATATTATGGATCTGCTGATGGGCGATAAAATGCCACTAGCAATGAACAAGTTACATACGAAAGGATAGTTAAAATGGGTTTTAAGTGCGGTATTGTTGGCTTGCCAAACGTGGGTAAGTCTACTTTGTTTAATGCGTTGACTAAGGCGGGCATTGCTGCTGAAAACTATCCTTTCTGTACCATCGAGCCAAATGTGGGCATTGTTCCTGTTCCTGATCCGCGTATGAATGCCTTGGCTGCGATTGTGAAGCCAGAGCGTATGCAAGATACCATTATGGAGTTTGTAGATATTGCGGGTATTGTCGAAGGTGCTTCAAAAGGTGAGGGCTTAGGTAACAAGTTCTTAGCACATATTCGTGAAGCTGATGCGATCGTGCAGGTGGTACGTTGTTTTGAATCGGACGACATCATTCACGTGGCGGGTCGTGTCGATCCCTTGTCGGATTTAGAAGTGATTAACATGGAATTAGTGCTTGCCGATATGGATACCTTGGATCGTGCTTTGGTACGAGTAGATAAAGCAGCGCGTGTTAATGATAAAACAGCACTGGCAAAAAAAGCAGTCATCGAAAAAGCGCTTAAAGCCACACACGAAGGTAAATTGGTGCGTGAGTTGGTGTTAGATGCTGAAGAGCAAGGTCTTTTATATGATTTGCACTTATTAACAACGAAACCGATGATGTTGGTTGCCAACGTTGCTGAAAATGGTTTTGAAAATAATCCCTTATTAGATGCGGTGCGTGCTAAAGCAGCCGAACTGGGTGCTGATGTTGTGCCTGTGTGCGCTGCGATTGAAGCTGAAATTTCTCAGTTAGAAGATGATGAGAAAGAGATGTTTTTAAGTGAAATGGGTTTGGAAGAGCCTGGGCTAAATCGCATTATTCGTGCGGGTTATGCTTTATTAGGATTGCAGACGTATTTTACGGCTGGCGTGAAAGAAGTGCGTGCTTGGACGATTCAAAAAGGGATGACGGCACCGAAAGCGGCAGGCGTAATTCATGGTGACTTCGAGCGCGGTTTTATTCGTGCCGAAGTGATGGCTTATAATGATTTCATTACTTACAAAGGTGAAGCTGGCTGTAAAGAAGCGGGTAAGTTGCGTTTAGAGGGTAAGGAGTATATTGTTAAAGATGGTGATGTGATGCATTTCCGTTTTAACGTTTAGTAACCAGTTTTGCCTTCATATTACGTTGTTTTCTAAAATAAAAAGCCTCAAGTCGAGGCTTTTTTATTTCGTCACTAGCCGTAACAAATTGTTTTTAAATTGGTAAACTCTAATAATCCCAAACGCCCCATTTCGCGTCCCATACCAGAGTCTCCTACACCACCAAAAGGCAGGCGAGGGTCTGAGTGCATCAGGTCGTTTACAAAGGTACAACCGCTATGCAGGCTTTCTGCTAAGGTTTGGGCTGTTGTTCCATCGGCAGTAAAGACGGTTGAACCCAAACCAAATCGGCTCGCATTAGCCAGCGATAGCGCGTGTGGAATGTCGCTCGATTTAGTGACGGTCACCACTGGTCCGAAGGTTTCTTCGTCGAAAGCTGCCATGCCAGGTTGTGCATCGGTTAGCAGTGTTGGTAGATAGGCAGATAGCGTGCCTTGCGCAGCTTCTCCACCACAAAGCATTTTTGCGCCTTGTGCGACACTGTTAACGACTTGCTGGTGCAATTCAACACGCAAATCTGGGCGCGCGAGCGGTGCAATATCGGTAGCTTCATCCATTGGGTTGCCAACCTTAAATTGGCTAATGCGCGTGTGTAGGGCGTGAATAAAGTCATCGTAGTGGTAACGGTCGATGATTAACCGTTTGGCTGCAATGCAGCTTTGCCCTGCATTAACGAAGCGTGACTTGATCGCGGTATCCAAAGCTTTATTAAGATTGGCATCTTCAAGTACGATAAAGGCATCGGAGCCGCCCAGCTCAAGTACCACTTTTTTCAATTCTTGACCACATATGCCCGCAACAGCACGACCAGCCGCTTCGCTTCCTGTTAAGCTCACGCCACGAATCAGTGGATGGCGGATTAGGCTTTCAATTCGATTGCTAGGAATGAGCAATGTTTGAAAAAGCCCTCGCGCAAAGCCCGCTTCTAAAAATAATTTTTCTAGTGCTAGTGCGCATCGTGGAACATTGCTGGCATGTTTCAGCAGTACCGCATTACCCGCTAAAATAGCAGGAACAGCAGCGCGAACGACTTGCCAGAAAGGATAATTCCAAGGCATCACCAATAGAATCACGCCAAGCGGTACAGGCTGAACAAAACTTTTTTTAGCTTCGGTTGGGATATGTTCAGGTTCTAGCCATGCAGCGCCTTGCCCAGCGTAAACGTCACAGAGAAAAGCACATTTGTCGATTTCGGCAAGTGATTCACGATAGAGTTTGCCCATTTCTTGGGTGATGAGCAGTGCGAGCGCTTCTCTTTGCGCACGCAACAAGCCTGCTAAAGCAGCAATAGGCTCTGTACGGGCAAAAATAGGTACATTGACAGGCCAATGACGAAATGCCAGACGCGCTTTATCTAAGGCATCATTGATCTGATTATCGCTCAGTTGCGCATAGCTACCCAGTGTTTCTCCTGTCCAAGGATTGATGGCGTGTTGCATGGTTAACTTACTGCACGCGTAAAATGTCATGACCCCAACGGGTCGCTGTCATATAATCGTTGGAGATACCCATAATATCTAAGCCTTCATAGTTAAGACTCATGAGGTCGGTGTGTGCACTTTCGAACTGTTTCGCAATCCACAGTGCTTTACCAACAGAACCTTCATGCTCTAACATCGCTTCTTTAAGGTGGATGGCAAGCGGTAACTCATCGAGCACCTCAGATTGTGGCAGATTGAAGTAAGCACCCAGTGTTGAAAACAAACCGACTAAGAAAAAACTGTCTTTCTCGGGTTTGTGTCCAGCGTGTTCTGCCAATGTTTCGCAAAATTTGGCACGAATGAGTGATGTTTCCATCAATGCTTGTGGTTTTTCGTCGACTTCTGCCATCAAAATCATGCTGATCCATAGCTTTAGGCGCTTCATGCCCATGTAACGAATACCATCAGCAATAGAAATGACTTCGACAGGCAGGTTCATTCTGGGATGGTTAATTGCGGTGAGCAGTTTGTGTGATAACGCCACATCGTGGCTAATGATCTCGACAAGTTCGTTAAATTCAGTATTGTCGTTATTAATTTTAGCCAGTAACTGTAATAGGTTAAGCTTATTTGCAGATAGCTTTTTGCCATGAAGAATAATGGGATTAGTAAAGAAAAAACCTTGAAAATAATCAAAGCCGAGCGCTCTCAAAAACTCAAACTCGCTTTCATCTTCTACCGCATCGGCAATCACTAATGTAGATGAGGCGTGTAGGTTTTTTACCATCGTTTGCAGTTCGTCAGGTTTAAACGCTTTGGTATTGATTTTAATCATTTGACAAGCCGAGGCAATGCGAGCATAGCTTTCTGTCGGTTGATAATCTTTGAGCGATAAAGTGATGCCACCCTGACGCAAGGTTTTGAGCAACTTGAGTTGTTCGACATTACCCGCAATATTACTGCCCACTTCAATGACAAGGTTTTTAGGATTTTTGCACAGTGTCAACAAGTCTGCATCCAGTTCGACTTGCTCTGCTGGTAAAAACAGGCGTGCGCCGCCTGCTAAAGAAGACAAGTCGTAGTGCGCATGAATCGACTTTAATGTGTCCATATTCGGCTTATTATCAGACAAAGGGTGCAACAACAACTCATAACCAATAATGGTCATTTGTTTATCAAGAATGGGTTGGCGAATAACAGTCGTATCGTGCAGCACAGTTGCAGTCCTTTTTGATTTTATTTGGCAATACCATGACTTTATCCTAGCTGACTCCTTGATGCAATAGGTTATAACACGATGTAGCATCGTTTGACTGATATTGATTCTGAAATCGGTTATAATAACAATAATTCTTACATTTATTATGGAGCACAAAAATGACCGTTGGACGTATTATTAATATGATGGCTGGGATGATGGTGATGTTTAGTGTGCTGTTGGCACATATGGCAGGTACTGTCGATATCACAGAACCTAACTGGCTTTGGTTGGCTTTGTTTGTTGGTTTTAACCTCTTTCAGTTCAGTTTTACGGGTTTTTGTCCGATGGATATTATCTTGCGTAAAATGGGCGTTAAAACAGATGCACAAGCAGCAGCGGGTGGTTGTGGTTCTGGTGGTTGCGGATCGAACTAATGCACGTGCAATAATAAGAAGCCCTATCAGTTGATGGGGCTTTTTTTTGAATAAGGAAGTGAGTATGTCTGAATCTTGTTGTCGTCACGATGCTGCTCTGCTGATGCCAGATGTGGATCAGCTATTCGATAATAATCGTGCTTGGGCTGCCAAGATGGTTGAAAAAGATCCCGAGTTTTTTTTGCGCTTAAAGAAAACGCATGCGCCCGAGTTTTTGTGGATTGGTTGTTCGGATGCGCGTGTGCCAGCCAATGAGTTAATTGGTCTGGCGCCTGGTGAGGTGTTTGTTCATCGTAATATTGCCAATCAAGTACTCGCTGCCGATATGAATTGCCAGTCGGTTGTGGAGTATGGCGTTGAGGTGCTCAAAGTTAGGCATATTGTGGTCATGGGACACTATGATTGTGGTGGGGTGACTGCTGCGATTCATGGTGGTGCGCCCGATATGGTTGATCATTGGGTGCGTCCGATTCGTAAATTGTTTTT